>JAGONS010000048.1 GCA_017992915.1 Bacteroidales bacterium
TAAGAGACCTCTTTGCAAAACCTAACTACAATATTGTCAATGAACGAAATGGTTCTACCGAACCAACTTTGTTTTAATTGTTAAACTTTATAATAACCCGTCCGGAGTTTTACCGGACACGTATGATAAACTTTGATGAATTATAAACACAAAAGAGGATTAAGCTATTGGAAGTCTTGACACTTCTCGTTTAAGTATTTTTTAATATAATCGACTGCCTGACGCTGACAGTCGACAGTTTAAACAACAACAGGTATGAAATTAAAACTATATATTATTGCACTGCTCACCCTAACGGCAGTTGGTTGTACAAAAGATATCATTCTTCCCGAACCTGCGACTAAAGGGGACAAAATCGTTACCATAAGTGCTACTATCTCACCGGAAACCCGCGTGGCCTACAATGATGCCACGCTCAAACTCTCATGGAAAAGTGGCGACCAGCTTCTGCTTGCCGGATATGATGGCACAACCTATAAAGGCAGCAAAACCTTTACCTGGAGCGGAAACGGCAGTACTTTTCAGGGATCAGCGGTAGATGGCGCCACCACCTACAAGGCCTATTATCCCGCGACTGTTACATTAGATGGGAACGGAAACGTACAACTTGACGACACCTTTTGGCAACAAACACAGAACGGAGACAATACCACAACTCACCTCAGCAACAAGCTGCTCCTGTTCGACGTGGATGCCAACCCATTGAATCAGACCTTTAACCTGGTCTTGAATAACAGCATCATCAGATTTAAGCTCAATGGCATACCGGCTAATGTGGGAACCCTACAAAAATTGATTTGGACGGTGGAGACTGCACAGGGGGCCAAATCGATGACACTTAACGTGACAGGCGTAACCTTCTCTTCCTCCCGAGACAGTATTACTGCTTTTCTCGCTTTTAACCCGACTGTAATGCAAATTGCACCTGGCGGAAAGGTAAAAATTACGCTATCCGGCAACCAGTCGTGCCAATGGAGCACTACTGTTGCAAACCCGAAGAACTATATCATAGGAAATCGCTACAAAGCAACCGTTAATATCGGTTGGACACTGAACAACCCGCTTATCTATGTTGCCGAGTATAACGTAAATTCTGCCGGTACCGGCTTTGTAACGAATCCGACTGCTTGCCAAGGTAGTGGCTTCTTTACGTGGAGCGATGCTGTTACTAAATTCAACACCAATAAGAACATTGCCGGTTACCATCTGCCGAGCATTGATGAGTGGTTTAGCATAGTTCCAAAATATGTCAGCCCCGGTTACGTTCGCTTCACTTCTTCATCGTCTCCTAAGAATGTTTCCGAAACTGTCGTTGTTCAGGGTCAGAGCATCACTATGAGCAGCGATTTTCGCACTACCGCAAACAATGTTTCTTATGCTCTTCGCTACAAAGGCACAGATATGGTCTCTGCTTGGAGATATGAGCTTATAGACTACAATAAGAATAGTTGCCATATGAAGATTACTTCCCGCAATGTAACCTCATCGGTAACCATTGAGACCATCTCCGGCTCAACCTACTGGGATAGCAACAATGAGAACGACGTTATTCGTTATTTCCCTGCCAGCGGTAGATCAAATGGCTATGGGCTGCGTATAATTGGCTTTTTCTGGTCGGCTACGGAGGATCAGATTAATCCCGACTACGCTTGTTGCTTGTTGTTCAACAATACTGAAGCGCGTACTAGCAACCTTTACAGCAAAACCAATGGATATACTGTTCGTCTGTTTGCTGATTAATCAGTCATTTGCCTGATTTTACGGTTTAAGCCTGGTGGTTGTATTCCCATTGATTTACCTAACATTATGTATGCAACCAACAACTCCGTAGCCTTAAAGAATAGACAAAACGCATTGTAACAAAACTCCCCGGCTGACAAGTCGGGGAGTTGTTTTATAGTCCTGAGTTCCGGCTACCCCGCAACCTGCAACATGCACCGCGTACCTACAACAATGACTCTTCGCGCAGCTTTGTTATAAATACGTCGGTGTCTTTTTCGGCGATATCCCTGTCTATGGCATACTTGTCCATGAGCAACTGCACCAGATCATCTCTGCTATATTCTCCCTTTTGAATCTGTTCAAGGAGGAAAGTGGCAGAGCTGTTTAGTTTTATCATTTTCATCATGTTGAGATTCTCACCGCTTCGTGGGATAATTACGCTGTTGTTCCCTACCTTTCTTACCACGCACCCCTCTTTTAATTTAAGTATCATATCGTTTTCTCGTTTATTTGTTACTCTATAACCTTGTTATTATGTTGCTTCATTATTCTTTGATGACTCAATTTCGCACTGCTCGGCTATTTACCGAAAAACCCTTCTCCACACCGCCAGCACCACTCGGCGTATCATGTAAGGTTGCACGCTTAGCAGACGAAACAGCTTCCATGCGAAACTCCCTTTGACGATCCTCTTTTTACCCCTGATCACCTCGACCGCCTCTGCAATAGTATCCTCCATCCGGCAAGTTTCGACGACGCGCAGGTTGCCATCGCCCTGCAGGGTAATGGTGCAGTTATCATATTTTTTTACCCTATGCAGCACGTGGTTGCCGGTAGGCAACTTTACAAGCAGAAGGTTTCCTTTCGCTATCGAGCCGTCGTCGGTTTTCTGCAGCACTATTTTATCTATTCCACCCCTTATCAGGGGAAACATACTGTTCCCTTTCCCCACGATTTCTACCCGGTGACCTGACGCCACCATCTCTGCCACCTCGTGAAACAACTCGCTGTTGCTGACCGCCGTTCGTGTTACTCTGCTCATAAAATATTGGGGTTTTCGGTCAAAAGAGACTCGGATAGAGCCACCGCCTCGCGATCGGGCCTATTACGGAGTCTGTAAACCGGCACTCTTTCGGCAATATCCAGCACCGTGGAGACCACCTGATGCTTGTGGCTCTCATCGGACTGCAATAGGGCGGACGATTGAAATAGCGAAGCGAAAGCCTCCACGCCCAATGGCCCCGTGAGTATATTTTCGCTATGCTGCTCCAACAATACAAGAGCAACAGGTTTTGCAGAGACATTACGATAGCAGGGTGTACCACCGCTCCAGGGGGCTCCGAAAACGAGCACTTCATCGTTATCCATGATGCGTACGATAGGCTCATCGTCATTTACCAGGGAACATCCCGGCACGTGCTTGAGCCACAGCCTGGTGTGCGTACTCTTACCCGTACCGCTCTCACCCAGGAAAATCAAAGCTCTGCCCCCCTTCTCAATTACCGAGGCGTGAAACTTCAGGGTTCGGTAGGGTGCCACAGCCAGCAAAAAGGCGATGCGCAGAAAGGCATTTGCGAAAAATTGCTCCTTCGGGTCGGTTAACGACAGGTTGCTTGTATAGCTCCTTTTATCTGCCGACACAAGCATTATATATTCCACTCCGCCAACCTCCATCTCAACCCATATTCTACCATTTTGGTGGTAAATATTGAACATCACTCCATCGAGGCATACCTCTTCGGTTGGCTCGCAATCCGGTTTATCCGGTTTTTCGTTTCCTTTGAAAATAAGCAGGGGTTGCAACCGGTCAGGTGGAATGATTGAGGGTTCAACCTGAAACGGTTTGAAATTGGGTATCAATTGAATGGTTTCCTCCGGTGAGGGGGTCTCTATGGCCAACAGGTGCCCGGCGATGGTATAGTATAAATGCTTCATCTATTTTTAAAACTCTTTTTTAAGTCGGTAGATTAGCCTTGTCAAGGGAAGTACGGCACAATGTTGCGGAGAAATGGAGCCAAATTTTATTGAGCGCTTTATCGTACCGACATACGAAAACCACATTCCCGCCAACTTCTCTTTGGGACGTTTTTTACCCGGCTTATGAAACCCGAAGTTCCCGCTCTCCAAGACATCATGCATTACCATTTCTGCGTGGCGATTATTGGAAATCATCGGAAACGGGAATATAGACTCCGGTGCTTCCAAATGATCCACGGCAATACGAGCGAAGAGCTGCATAGGATAGAGTAAGGCGAAGTCCGTGGCGAGACGGGTAAACTCATCGCTATCTATTTCTGCCCTATGTTTGTGCATAAACAACACCCAGTCGCAGATCTGCCGCACTCCCACTCCGAAGTTCACGAAATGAATAAACAGGTGCTGGAACAGAAAGAAAGCATTGAACGTCACGGGCAATACCGGTACCGAAAAATCGCTATCGAGCTCCACGGTAGCAAATTCCCCTTTTTTCAAAACATCCTCCTCAACCTTTTTAAACCTAAGGTTGTACCGCCAGTTGCTGAAATAGGTTGAGTGGCTGTGGTTTTCCACACCGATACCATTGCGCTTATAATGGTTATGTACAGCCCCGCCATGTTCAATTTCCACGCCCTTTTGAGTGAGCCATTCATTTGCCCGTTCATAATCTCCTTTCACATATAGCAGCAGGTCGATATCACCCGGATTCCTCAACAATGGTTCGGGGTAGTTAACACCGTTGGCCAACCCTTTCAGCAAGAGAAAGGGGAAACCTTCCCGAGTGTACTCCTCCTGCAACTCTTTTAGGAGAGTGATCATTTTACGGTTCACTTGCTTTGTCTGCTCAACCACAGAAATAAACCGCAACGTAATGTCGCTCGGAGGGAGACATTCCGCCGGAAGTGACAGCACCTTATCGGCAATAAGTGCTCTCACGCTCTGCTTATAGGCTATATCAGCTATCTCCTTCCAAACCGACTTGTCAATCCCCTCAAAAACATGTGCCTCAAGCGGGCGGTCCCAAATAGCCGCACTTAGCAGGTTCAGGAAGTAGAAGTTTGCAGTTTGCTCCGTAATCGACATCGTCATATTATTTAGTACAAATGTAATTACAAAGATAAAGTCTTTTATCGAATCATAAAAAAGTCCGCTTACATCATTTTTATTACCTTTGTAGTGTAATAGGCATTTATTCCTACGATATATGAAGACAACGCTCTCTTTTATCCGCTCCATTACCAGGGGTTTCCGGCTCCGGATAACGCTTATTGTGCTGCTGGGATTATTAGGGGTCTTCTTTTCACTCGCTTTTGTCTGGTGCTCCAAACAGCTGATCGATATTGCCACCAAGGCACGAGAAGGAGAGCTGATGCATTACGCTCTGCTGCTTATTCTGTTTATGGCCCTTACCATACTCTTTCGCGCTATGGATATTCGGCTGAGGAGAATGACGGAGGTAAAACTGGGAAATGCTATCCGTTACAACCTCTTTTCACAGTTACTTTACACCCGATGGCAGGAGCTCTCATTGCTGCATAGCGGGGATATGCTGACACGTTTTATCAAGGACAGCGACGACGTGGTGAGTGTGATGGTAACCTCGATTCCCCTCTGTATTGTTGCCGCCACACAATTTGCAGGTGCGCTGATAGTGCTATATATCTTAGACCCCATGCTGGCCATTATCCTGGGTGTCGCTCTACCGATTATCGCCATATTAGGCAGAAGTTATTATCGTTTAATGCACAAATATACACGAGAAATAAAGGAAAGTGAAAGTCAAATAACCTCCATGGTGGAGGAGAACCTGCAAAATCAACCGGTCATCCGTACCTTCGAACGGCAAGAGAGCGAGCTGGGGCGACTGCAGGATTTACAATCGAGTCTGCACGGCAGCGTGGACAAGCGTACCGGAGTTTCAGTGGTTGCCAATCTGATAATGGGTGTTGCGTTTAGCGGAGGGTACCTCACCGCCTTCTTATGGGGCGCGTACGGCTTGGCAAAGGGCATTGTTACCTTTGGCATCATGACGGCCTATTTACAGCTGGTAGGAAGACTTCAGCGCCCTCTGTATGACTTGATGCGACTGTTTCCCACCCTTATCACCTCAAAAGCATCCATAGAGAGACTCATTTACCTCACCGGTTTCGCAAAGGAAGAGCGCGGAGAATCTGTTCCCTTGCAAGGCAATGTTACGCTTTTGGTAGATAGGTTGACCTTTGGCTACAAGGAGAGTACAAAACCGGTGCTGCATGAGTTTTCCATGATGGCTAAACCCGGCGCAATGGTGGCCATAACCGGAAAGACCGGCGCAGGCAAAACCACCTTTGTGCGACTCCTGCTCGGACTGGTTAAACCCAATAGCGGCACTATCCGCATCTCCGATGAGACACAATCACTGGATGTCTCGGAACAGACACGATCCAATTTCGTATATGTGCCTCAGGGCGGTTCTCTTTTCAGCGGTACGATTCGCGCAAACCTGCTATTGGGCGACCCAAACGCCGATGATGCTATGTTGAACCGGGTACTCATAACCGCCGCTGCCGATTTTGTTTTCGATCTGCCGGATGGTTTGGACACGGTCCTGGGAGAGAGTGGAGGCGGACTCTCGGAGGGACAGGCTCAACGTATCGCCATAGCCCGTGCGTTGCTGCGAAAAGGAAAAGTGCTGCTGTTTGATGAAGCTACCTCGGCACTCGATATCGAGACCGAAAAACGATTTCTGCACAACTTAGAAGCGGGACTTCAAGATAGGATTGCTATTTTTATCACCCATAGCAAGGAAGTGGCCGACTTCTGCGACTACCGCTATCATTTGACATCTCGTCTGTAAACTCCTTTGGGATAAGATTTCCTTTCAGGTTCTTGCATTTCCAACCAATATGCTTTGATATGATCGATCTGTTCCTGAAGTCTAATTTCTTCACCATTTAAATATCTATGATAACTAGTCAGTATGATACTCGACATATCGTCCGGATGAAATATACCCAGGTCATTAAAATACTTTGAAAGTCTTGAACCACCCCATAAGCACCAATTATTTCTAATCCACATTCCAAACCCGAAATGAGTATTGGCAATCAATTCATCTTCACTCCAATTTTGGATTTCTGTTTTAGTGGAGTCATTCCAAAAACCATCAATTTGCTTGAAACAGTCGTCAAGATCGACCGGAATATAGAATCCGTCAATAGTATCTGTTATGAACCTTTCGCTAACTTGAACCTTGTGTCCCATAGTACGGTTAGAGAGAGAACATGAAGCAAATAGTAACACAGAAATTAAGAGAAGATATTTTTTCATGCCGGTGTGATTCTAATTGTGCTTAACGGTCGAGTGTATAAGTGACTGTGCTCGCCAGCGGCTATCTTTCGCCGCTTTTATTAGTTTTCTTTTACTTTGATTAAGAAGTCGCTTTCAAAAATGGCTGCCGGTGAAATCACAATTTCATCTGTTGGGATATTGTCACCATAACGCTCTTCTATTTTTTGTCTAACCATGTCGTGTGTCAGGTCGAAGTCGCCAAGTTTCTGAAGTTTCCCTATTTCGATCCCTGTAGCACGTTGATAGATTTTCCAAATGAGTTCCGAGCAATAAATTTTGTCGTCCGACCATTCAAAAGTGAGATCATAGTCTTTGCCTTTAAATTTTTCTCCTTCCTGTTTCATTATCCGAAGCGTCTCGGCAGTCAATATTTGATCGGCATTTTTAAGCCGTTTAATCACATAATGTCCGCCCTTGCCATGTGCAATCCATTGGTCAAGCGGGGTTGACTTTACAGGTTGGACGGCTTCAAAAACGTAGAATTTTCCGTTGTAACTGTAAATAATTCCGCAATGAGAATATTTTGAATTTGTTGCAAGCTGTATCGCTTTGCTTTGTCCTGAAAGTGAAGTCTGAAAAATCAGGTCGCCATTTTTAATTATTTCATCATCGGCCAGGTGTTGTACTTCCGTTTTGGCATTGTCGGGATTGTATTTTGGATCATAAAATCTTCTTATAAGATAAAGTCCACCGATAACTATCAGTCCCAAAATTCCGAGTATGATGATTCTCTTCTTCATTATAGGCAGGTGTTATCTGGTCTTCATTCCTCGGAAACCTGTTTCCAAAATTTTATTTTGTTCGATACAAACATTATAACTCCCAAAATTACAAACAGGAATATGCTTCCAACCAGCAAGGCATAATCTTCAATCTGTAAAAGAATA
>JAGONS010000049.1 GCA_017992915.1 Bacteroidales bacterium
CGCTTATTCGGAACTAATTACTAATAACTCCACATTACAACAAACCCGGAAAGTTTTATGACTTTCAGGGTTTGCTGCCTCCACTAATAGGATTGTTGGTTATTGCTGGAGAGCGTTATTGCCAATCGGCATTATCGGCTAATTTAGTACAGTTTCAATTACCTGAAGTAAACAGGCGTACGGAAAACCCGTAATTATTAAGTCCAGTCTTCGATTGTGCATAGGTGTCCCTAAAACCCATGATGTTTCCGGATGTCGAAGACCAGAAAGCACCGCCTATCCCCCTATCGCTGTAATCTTTACTATTTCCACTTGCAGGGAAGTAACGAACGACGTCATTCTCCGTGTTGGCGCTCCAGAATGATGCATCAGCGATTTGATCAACGGTAATAGTTTGTCCGTACACACTGCGGCTGGTAATTTTTAAATGACAGTTGTTGGTGCCCTTGCCGGTATATTCATACTTCCAGGCCGATACCAGGTGAGTACCCTTGTAACGTAGGGCATAGGTGGTTGTATCACTAGGATGATTGCGGAAATCACTCGTCATTGTGTAAATATTCCCCGCTACAGTTACAGTCTCAGATTGATTATCATAAGGAGTATTGGAGCCGTATTTAACCCACATAGTTGATGGCGCTATAGAGCGCCACTCTCCAGAGCTGGGTAAGTGATAACGCTGCCCGCCTATTGTTATGTTGCCGAATTGAGCCACGGCATCATTATAGTTAAAGTATCCGCTTATATTACAGGCAGTCAAATCGCCCACGAAACCATCACCCGCGGGATTTATGTTATACTGGGCAACATAACTGAGCGGATTGGCCGTAGGGACAAGTGTATTGCCGGTAAAAAATAACGAAGTACCATTCCATATAGCGTAGAGATGATATGCCTTGCCCTTCTGCAATGCAGAGGTGCGGGCGGGCTTACTGTTTTCGGAAACATAGGTAGTCCCTCCGGAGGTTTGAGCATTCAATTTGATTTCAGGAGTATTGACAACTTCAGGCATTACCCATTGTGCCAATTGTACGGTGCTTCCGGTCGGGATATTAACAGTTCCGGTACTTGAAGGGGTTACAGTAGCATCTGCAACCTGTTTGCCAATCAAATCATAATGAGGCGCAGTTGTGCCACCCAAATAGGTGTAATACCATGTAGTTCCTCCGGTATTTGTCAATGTGGGAGTAATAGTAAAGTCCGATCCTGAAGTGTTCTTGAAGTTGAGACATTGCCATGCTCCCAAATGATTGAAGTTGATGGAGATTTGACCTACCGGAGGTGTAATTGCAACCTCGCCTGATACCGGTACGCTATTCAATGCGGTCAGTAAACTGAAGCCTATGGGAGAAACATTTACGTTGATTTTATGGTTTGTAGCGTCAAAAATATAGGGTACCCCGTGAAGGGCATAAAGCGTGAAGTTGTTATTAGCGTCGATACCTGCCGGAATATTGACGGTAAAGCTGGCATATTGTCCGTTAAGGGAAATATCCTGCTGGGTCAACGTCACATTAGTTCCCTCCTTAAGCGTGGCACCTTGCTGGAAGAAGAAATGTATTACATCTCCCACTTTCCACTTAACGATAAAATTCTTAGTTCCTATTTCAGGTTCTAAGCTAAGACGGGTTTCCGTTGATTCACTCGGCACGTATGCCGTAATCACGAGTTTGCATCCTACCGCCTCCTGTGTGGGCTGCTCATCTACAAGCTCATTTTTGGAGCATCCTACAATAAGAAGGAGCGCCGCTGCTATCCATATAAAGTATTTATTTTTCATATCTCTGTTCTTTAATACGTGCATGATCTTTTAGAGTAGATATGGTCAAACGTTACCAATCTTCACCATCAACATTAGTTACGTTGCCAAGGTCTGCTAAATCACCTCCCCAGCTTTTCGGAATGACATTTCTATTGACTACGTTGGCACCGGTGAAACAATCGGTAATCGTCCATGTTGTTCCTCGTCCACCTCCGTTAAACCCCCATAATTTAGGAGCGATGCCGGTTGGCGTCGTGTAATATGTGCCTATATTTTTAAAACAATTTCTGAAATCCATCGCTTTACCTGCAAAAAAATCTGCATTTGTGTTCGGATTAGGAAAAATTTCCTGTATTAATTTCAACTTTATGCATCCGTTGAAACACATGGCAAAATTCGTTGCTTTCGTATTATATTTGAAGAGGTCTGCCGGAATAGTAGTTAATCCGATGCACTTCATAAAGCAGGCACCGAAATTTGTTACCTGCGTATTGTACCTGAACAAATCCGCCGGAAGAGAGGTTAATCCTCCGCAGGTTCCAAAGCAGAGACTGAAATTTGTAACCTGTGTGTTGTACCTGAACAAATCCGCCGGAAGAGAGGTTAATCCGCTACATTTGACGAAGCAGCTTGAGAAGATTTCTGCTTGCGTATTATACCTGAATAGATCTGCCGGAATAGAGGTTAATCCGTTGCAGTCTCCGAAACATAACATGAAATTTTGTGCTTGTGTATTGTACTTGAACAGCTCCGCCGGAAGAGAGGTTAATTCGCTGCATTTAGCGAAGCAGCGATTAAAGTTATCTGCCTGAGTGTTGTACTTGAACAGTTCCGTGGGAATAGAAGTTAATCCGTTGCAATAAAAGAAGCAGTCGCCGAAATCTGTTGCTCCCATATTAGGGAAGGGGTCTAATATGGAAGTCAATAAATTATCCCCAGTTTGGGTGTCCCCGTTGTAGAATATGATTTGCGGCATCTGTTTGACGGAGGGTTCAACTTCATTTGAGGCTATGGTAATGGTATAATTGCCGGCGTTGTCATATGTATGCGAAGCAATAGTTTTTGCAAGCAAAGAGTCTTTCTGGATGGTTGTGTTTGGTTTCCCATCTCCCCAGTTAATCGTCAGATTGGCAGGGCTGGTGGAGGAAGATTCCTTTTGCCATATCTCGTAGAGCTGACTTGCCTGATCGGTTTTAATGGTAAAGCGGAATTCAGTTTTAGCATCTGTCCAACCTCCGGTTATGGTAGCGTAATAGCGCTTTCCGGCTTCGTAGGTCATGCCGCCGGTCTTGGTCGTGTTGGTGCTCCACTCGAATGACGCTGCGTTACCAATCAATGTAATCTTTATCTTTCCATTTGGACCAATCTTCATCACGGCAGGGTCAAAAGCAAGGTAAACGGTCATTTCTGAGCCTGGTACAACCAAGTCGAAGCTGGTCAGATCGAGGATTGCCGATCGGGTTTTCTCTCCCGGTACGGTTTCCACCGTCCAAATCAGTTTTTTGAGGCTGCCTGTCGCCGGTAGGGTGACTACAAATCTAATGATGCTGCTCTGTAAGGTTAAGTTAAATATCTGATTGAGGGCATTGGCCTCCGTGTCACTTAAGAAGAGTTTATTTCTGAGATGTGCCGTCGTATTGTTCCCGTCCTGTGTTTGTTGCCAGAAGTTGGCGGGAAGTTGTACTTCGCCATTGTCATCCAGAGTGATGATATTTCCGGGATAATAGACTTTATAAGTGGTGGCGGGGGTTGCACCCGGTATCGCAGATCCGGAAAAAGCGTCGCCACTGTCCCAGGTTAAGATAGAGCTTCCTATATAAGTTGTGCCGTCATATCCGGCAAGCAGAAGCTGGTCACCCGTCTGCCATGCGAGTGAGCCACCGCTGCCTGGGATGTCAGAGTCCGTATATGCAACGCGGGTCTCCGCCGGGATCGTGGCTCTAATGGTAACGATCTCTCCCTCTTGCTCCGCAGGTTCGGGAAGAGGTTCGCGTGTACAACTCGCTGCCAATAGTGCAAGCAGTGTACAAATAGAGTAGATAGATAGTTTGAATTTCATACCTGTTTGTATTTTGGCAAAAGTATAGAAAATAGTACCCGAAAAAAGGTTTTGTTTCAGACTATAAAGGTATGATTATTTTTAATATGGTGAAAAATTTTTTGAAATAGTTTCAAGTCACGGATTGCAAATTGCGGAGTACGATGTACGGGGTGTTTATAGAGTTAGTAATTCAAAACTATAAAGACACTAATCTGAAACTAATTACCCATAATTAAGAACTATAAATAAATACGAAACTTGATACTCTAAACTCAGGACTATAGACTAAAAACTTACTCATAACTCAATACTCAGAATTATATTTACTGACTGATTAAGCCATTAACATTTCAAATCCAAATATTTTAGTTAATTTTGCTCACACAGACATTATAATTATGCGACATAAGCAAATAATAAATAGAATTCGCAAACTGCTTCAAAGGATTGATCCTGAGGCAGAAGTTATTCTTTATGGTTCTCAGGCTCGTGGCTATGCTCAAAAGGAGAGTGATATTGATTTGCTTATACTGATAAATGATGATGTTCTTACTCCGGAATATGAGCACGCGATTATACGCGCCTTGTATGAATTGGAAGTGTCATCGGGGATTATTATCAGTCCTATGATTACGACGCGCCAACGATGGAATAATCGCCCATTTCATACACCTTTTTCTATAAACATAATGAATGAGGGAGTGATATTATGACACGAGAACAGTTATCGGACGAGCATCGTATGGCGTTAGTGAAATATCGTTTAGAACGAGCCATAAAAACATTGGAAGAAGCCAAGTACATGCGTAAAGGGAATTTTTTCAATGCTGCAGTAAATCGGCTATACTATGCTTGTTATTATGCTGTCACTGCATTGCTCCTCGCACGAAACATAGAGGCAAACACGCATTCAGGAGTAAAGACAATGTTGTCTTTCCACTTTGTGCGTACGGGTTTATTGAGTTTAGAGGATGGCGCTACTTTTAGCAATTTATTTGATAAACGACATAGTAGCGATTACGATGACTTTACTTATTGTGATGCGGCATTAGTGGACTATCTTATTCCCCGCTCTGAAGATTTTATTAAAGCTATAGAAAAATTGATAAATCAGTCTTGAGTTTAATACTAAGGAAACTTACTTGAAACTACATACTCCCAACTCAAAAAAAAATCCACCGCGAGGTGGATTTTTTTGTAACTATTTTAATATTCTTCTTCGTCGAAGAAAAAGTCATCTTTTGTGGGGTAGTCGGGCCATATGTCTTCTATGGAGTCATAAGCCTCTCCGTCATCTTCGAGTTCCTGCAGATTTTCGATAACCTCCAGAGGTGCACCCGAACGTGTAGCATAATCAATCAATTCTTCTCTGGTTGCCGGCCAGGGAGCATCTTCAAGTTTCGATGCGAGCTCTAATGTCCAATACATATCTATCCTGAGTTTTAATGGTTTCTAAAAATGGGCTGCAAATATATATAAAAATATATATAACAAAAAACTATTTTTAAGGAATCCAGTAATCATCCTCGTGTCCGGAGTGGTAACACAAGTAACGGGCCAGAATGAAAAGATAGTCTGAAAGGCGATTTATATACTTGATAGCAACCAGATCCTGTTCGCTTTTATCTTCAATTTGCACGGCCATTCTTTCAGCCCTGCGACATACCGTACGGGCAATATGACATTTTGAAGAGAGTGCAGGAGAGGAGGGGAGGATAAATGCTTTCTGAGCGGGAATGGCATCGGTCATTCTGTCTATTTCCGACTCAAGAAATGAGATTTCAGCTTCATTCAAAGGTTTGAGTTTTGCCACCTGATGGTCAGAGGCCAGATGTGCTGAAGCCTGCATCAGAAATATCTGTATGCGTCTGATCTGGAAGTCCTCGCTTACCTCGGAGCGCAGAAGTCCCAGCCAGGAGATCAGTTCGTCCATATCGCCGTAGGCCATAACCCTCCGGTGCGCCTTACTGACGCGTTTGCCGCCAACCAGTGAGGTGGTGCCGTCATCGCCTCTTTTCGTATATAGTTTCATTTAAGGTGTTGTTTTGTTTGTTTCCTATCCTGTTTTTTGCGGAGCGGATTTGGGGTGTCCGATCCTATTTTGCCATCTTTCATCCTCACAATGCGGTTTGCGTGACGTGCAATATCCTCTTCATGCGTTACCAGGATAATGGTGTTGCCCTGTCTGTGGATTTCTCCGAAGAGCCGCATCACATCCTCCGAAGTTGTGGTGTCCAGATTGCCCGTCGGCTCATCCGCGAGGATAATAGAGGGGCGTGTAACTAACGCTCTTGCGAGTGCGACCCTCTGTCTTTGGCCTCCCGAAAGTTCATTAGGCTTGTGCTCCATTCTATCTTCCAGCCCCACTGCTGCCAGTGCCTCACGCGCCCTTCGCTCCCGTTCTTTGCGTGGAATCCCGGCATATGCCAATGGCAGTGCCACATTTTCAAGTGCGGTGTACCTCGGCAGGAGGTTGAATGACTGAAACACAAATCCTATCTCGCGGTTTCTGATGCCGGCCAGGTCATCGTCATCCATTCCGCTGATACTCTGTCCGTTGAGACTGTAAGTGCCCTCCGAAGGGACATCGAGGCATCCGAGTATGTTCATCAAAGTGGACTTTCCCGAACCCGAAGGCCCCATTATCGCCACAAATTCATTTTTTCCGATAGTCAAGTCAACCCCGTCAAGTGCCCTGACGGTCTGGTTCCCCATTTGATAGTGCTTTTTCACTCCTTCCGTCCTGATAATCTCTTTCCTCATCTTTCTGCTCTTTGTATTTCAAATAATAATCCTTCAAAAGCCTGACGGCCCTGAGACCTTCGTCACCCAAAGATAGGGAATATTTATTGACGAACATCTCTATATGTTGTTTGAGTATATCTTCTGAAATTTCCTGCGCGTGCGCAGCGACATAATTTGCTGAGGCCTCAGGATGCTCCATTGCGTATAGAATACTTCTGCGCAACACTCTTTCAACCTTTTGTGCAAATTCCTCCCCGAGATTTCGCCTTACGGCAATTCCCCCAAGGGGAATGGGGGCTCCGCTGTTCTTTTGCCACCAGCTGCCCAGGTCGCATACCAGCTCCAAACCCTGCCCAGCGTAGGTGAAACGGCTCTCGTGAATCAGAACCCCGAGATCACATTCTCCGGAAAGAACGCTCCGCCCAATATCCGAGAAGAGCATCGGTACCTTGATTCCGAGCCCTTCAAAGGCGAGGTCATAGAGCAGCGCACCGGTGGTATATATCCCCGGAATGGCTACTATCGGCTCCTTCAGTGATGTAGCGGCTTGATTGCCCGCCTTACAGACGCACAATGGTCCGCAGTCGTACCCAAGCGCCGAACCGCTCTCTAACATCCGGTAGTGCTCCATAACGTTGAACCAGCCGTGATAACTCAACTTGGAGATATCGTAAGTGCCGGAAGCTGCACTTAGATTGAGATCCTCTACATCAGATAGGGTAACATCAAAAGAAAGACCTTCGGTGTCAACGAGTCCCTCCACCATAGCATGAAACATAAAAGTATCGTTGGGGCATGGGGAGTATGCGAGAGAGACCTTCATCAAAGCGCTCCTCCTGCAGCTTCTGCGGCTTCTGCAGCTTTTGCAAACAGTTGTGCGCAAGTGCCCTCAAGTGCGGAGAAAGCCGTCCGGATATCCCATCGGCTCTTGTCGCGTTCACCGACCTCGTTGGAGACGGCACGCAGCTCAATGAATGGTACTTTTTCCATCAGGCATACATAAAAGAAGGCTGCTCCCTCCATACTCTCGATATGAGGCGAAAAGCTCTCGAGGCGACTGAGATTGTGCTCGCGAATACCGGTGATGGTTTGAAAAGTGATGCCGTTTGCATCCTTAACTCCTTCAAGAGGCCCCGTGACAGGATAATGGTCGCGTACTTTGAGCAGACCGTTGACAAAAGGGAGG
>JAGONS010000006.1 GCA_017992915.1 Bacteroidales bacterium
TCAGATACCTGCTCATATTGTCTGAAGGAGCCCAGGTATAAACCGAATAGAGGGCACCGGTGCCTGCCGAGCCGTAAAGACCTGCACCCGTAAGGGTTTTATCGGTATGAGCCTTTGAATAGGCTGCGCTTGCACTGAATGTGAAGATACCTATCTTCTGGTCACCGTTGAAACGGAAAGTGTATTTGCTGTAGCCTGTCGTGGGTACGATACCATTCTGGTCGAATAGAGAACCGGAAAGGTAGTAACTGCCTTGTTTGGTACCTCCGGAAACGCTAATACTCTCGTCAAGGATCAGACCGTTGTCAAAGAATGTGCCCATGTTGTCATAGAAGACACCGCCTTCCTTACCCCAAGAGTTGTAGGAGTAGTCGTTGAAAACAGTACCGATATATTTCTTGGAAGAATCATACTGGTCCTCCATGAATCCCATGGTATACTGGTTTTGGAACTTAGGAAGTGCCTTTGCCCAGGAAGTAGAGAGTTTTGAACTGAAGTTAACCTCAACGACACCTTCTTGACCGCGTTTGGTGGTGATAAGCACGACACCGTTGGCGGCACGCGAACCGTAAAGTGCGGAAGCGGCAGGACCTTTGAGGACTGACATCGACTCGATATCCTCAGGGTTGATGTCCATTACACGGTTTGAGGTGGTAGTGGCGCTTCTGTAGGAACCGTCGAATGCCGAGTTACCGACAACTGTAGAGGAGTTGTCATAAATGATACCGTCCACAACGAAGAGAGGCTGGTTGTCTTTGCCTTCTGATGCGGAAGTACCTCCACGTAGAATAATTTGTGCGCCTGAACCGGCAGCACCTGAAGACTGTGTGATGTTGACACCGGCGATCTTTCCGGAGAGGGAGGAGATCGGGTTAGCAGTCTTAATCTTCATCAGCTCTTCAGACTTGAGGTCTTCCACTGCGTATCCGAGAGATTTTCTCTCTTTCTTGATACCCAATGCCGTTACAACTGCGTCTTCGAGCAATAATGCGTCGTCTTCGAGAACCACATCAATTTTTGCTCTTCCGGCCACTGCTACAGTAGCGGTCTTATAGCCCATTGATGTGAATTCCAAGGTGCCATTGGCAGGAACCACGATTGCATAGAAACCATCAATGTCGGTGGCCGTACCGGTTTGAGTACCCCGTACTACCACATAGACACCGACGAGCGGTTCACCGCTCTTGTCAGTCACCTTACCGGTGACATTGATGTTCTGAGCCCACATTGTTCCAACTGAGAGAATCAATGCGAACATTGCCATCATAAGATGGCGTAGTTTTCTGGAAACGAACATAAATAGAATTTTTGATTAATGAATTTGTATTTTAGGTTAAATATAAGCATCCAACTTTTGTTGTACACTATTATTTATTTCATTGCTTGTTCTATGGATACGGCAACTGCTACAGTGGCACCGACCATCGGATTGTTACCCATTCCGAGGAATCCCATCATCTCCACATGTGCGGGAACGCTGGACGAACCAGCGAACTGAGCATCGGAGTGCATGCGGCCCATAGTATCGGTCATACCATAAGATGCGGGACCGGCTGCCATATTATCGGGATGGAGCGTACGTCCGGTACCACCGCCTGATGCCACGGAAAAATAGTTCTTACCCTGTTGGACGCACTCTTTCTTATAGGTGCCGGCTACAGGATGCTGAAAGCGTGTGGGATTGGTGGAATTACCTGTAATTGAAACATCCACACCTTCTTTGTGCATGATGGCAACTCCCTCTCGGACATCATCCGCACCATAGCAGTTGACTTTTGCGCGCGGCCCGTTGGAGTAGGACTTTCTTTTTACTTCTTTAAGTTCGCCACTATAATAGTCAAACTCAGTCTGGACATAGGTAAAGCCGTTAATTCGGGAAATTATCATGGCGGCATCCTTGCCAAGTCCATTGAGAATCACACGCAGTGGCTGTTTACGTACCTTGTTAGCCATTTCCGCAATCTTAATGGCCCCTTCTGCAGCTGCGAATGACTCGTGACCGGCTAAAAATGCGAAACACTTAGTCTCTTCACGGAGGAGACGCGCAGCGAGATTGCCGTGACCAAGTCCAACCTTACGGTCGTCTGCCACTGAACCTGCTATGCAGAATGCCTGAAGACCCTCGCCAATCGCTTCGGCGGCATCAGCCGCATTCTTGCAACCTTTCTTGATTGCGATAGCTGCACCTGCTACATAGGCCCATTTTGCATTCTCAAAGCAGATTTTCTGTGTTTGTTCACACTCGAGGTAAGGGTCTATCCCATACTCTTCGCAAATCTTGTTTGCCTCCTCAATGGAGGCGATGCCATAAGATTTCAACACTTTGTTGATTTTGTCAATACGACGGTTCTGGCTTTCGAATTTTACTTTACGTATCATATACTACTATACCTCCTCTTTTAGTCAATTCTGGGATCAATAAATTTGACTGCACCTTGTTCGGCAGTAAATCTGCCATAGTGTGCGGTAGCCTTTTTGAGTGCCTCGTTGGCATCCATACCTTTTTTAATAAGGTCCATCATTTCGCCGAGCCGTACAAATTCATAACCGCATACCTCATCATCTTCATCAAGAGCAATCTTGCTCACATAACCCTCGGCAGTTTCAAGGTAGCGAACTCCCTTAGCTTTTGTAGAGAACATGGTACCGACCGTGGAGCGAAGTCCTTTGCCGAGATCTTCCAGACATGCACCTACTATGAGACCACCCTCCGAGAAAGCGGATTGGGTACGTCCATAGACAATCTGGAGAAAGAGTTCGCGCATCGCCGTGTTTATTGCGTCACACACCAGGTCGGTGTTGAGAGCCTCCAGAAGAGTTTTGCCCGGGAGTATCTCGCCTGCCATTGCAGCGGAATGTGTCATTCCGGAGCAACCGATTGTCTCTACAAGAGCCTCTTCTATAATGCCATTCTTGACATTGAGAGTAAGTTTACAGGCACCTTGCTGAGGCGCACACCAGCCAATCCCGTGCGTGAAACCCGATATATCTTTTACCTCTTTAACTTTCACCCATTTACCCTCTTCGGGAATAGGTGAAGGTCCGTGGTTAGGCCCCTTCTTTACAACACACATGTGTTCTACTTCGTGTGAATAAATCATAAATTATCTCTAAAATTAATTGTTTGTGTACAAGTACATGTAATTGTGCAAAATTCGTTTGAATTTTTAAATAATACAAATCGTTTTAAACTATTTGAAAGGCATTTTCTTAGGTTGCCAACAACGATTTTTTAGATCATCAGAGCGGAATACGGGGTTCGAACCCGCGACCTTCGGCTTGGGAAGCCAACACTCTGCCAACTGAGCTAATTCCGCGAAATTATCATACAAATATAAAAAAAAATGGTTGATTGTACAAATCACCTTCAAAAAAGATCATTTCTTGATATTCTGCCATTTTTTCGTACTTTTGCAAGATTAATAACAAAGTGCTCCACGATGATTACCAAACAGGCAATTGAAGTTTTCAAAAAGATTGATACTCCCTTCTATTATTATGATGTCGAGCTTCTCAAGAAGACTCTCGATATTTATAAGTCTCAGATCGAAAAATATGGTTATCATGCTCATTATGCCTTGAAAGCTAATGCCAACGATCGCATTCTCGATATCATCAAAGGGTACGGTCTCGGAGCTGATTGCGTCAGTGGAAATGAGGTCAAACTCGCTGTAAAGGCAGGCTTCCCAGCTGACAAAATAGTGTTTGCAGGTGTGGGCAAGTCGGATAAGGAGATTAAAGCGGCTCTCAATGCCAATATTTTCGGATTTAATTGTGAGTCAATTCCGGAAATCAGTGTAATCAACGATCTTGCGGCGAAGATGGGGAAAAAGGCGAGGATCTCTCTTCGTGTCAATCCCGATATTGATGCGCACACCCATAAATATATCAGCACCGGTAGAAAAGAGGATAAATTCGGAATCAGCCCATGGATGTTTCAGGATGTTGCCGATATGATGGCAAAGTGCAAGAATATCGACTTCATAGGCCTTCATTTTCATGTCGGCTCCCAGATAACCGACCTGGCTGTCTTTAAACTTACCTGTAAGAGGGTGGAGGAGTTGCAGAAATGGTTTATCGACAGAGGATTTTTTCTTAAAAATATCAACCTCGGTGGTGGTTTAGGCATCGACTATAACAACCCTAATGATAATCCCATTGCTCCCTTAGAGGAGTATTTTAAGATTATAAATGAAAACCTCATTGTACGTCCGGAACAGAATGTCCATTTTGAACCGGGCAGGGCCATTGTTGGCCAGTGTGGTCATCTTATCTCAAGAGTCCTTTATGTAAAGGTAGGCCAGCGTAAAAAATTTGCCATTCTCGATGCCGGTATGAACGATCTTATTCGTCCTGCCCTTTACCAGGCGCATCATGCAATAGAAAATCTTACTTCCACAGGCCGCCTTCTCAGGTATGATGTGGTAGGACCGGTTTGTGAGTCCAGCGATAGTTGGGGCAAAAACATCCTATTGAACGCTACACAACGCGGCGACCTTGTGGCTCTACATTCTGCAGGTGCCTACGGGCAGGTGATGGCGATGAAGTATAACCAAAGGGATCTGGCAAAAGCATATTATAGTGATGAGTTGGGAGTGTGTAGTGTGTAGTGTGTGGTACGGGTTGCGGGTTACGGGGAGTGAATATTGAGTATTGAAAGTATAGAGTAAGTAAGAGTATAGATAGAGTAAGAGTATAGAGTAAGAGTATAGATAGAGTAAGAATATAGAGTAAGAAGATAGAGAATATGTTTGAAAATCTGATAGAGAGACTTGAGAGTTCGTTCAAACTCATCAAGGGACAGGGGAGAATAACGGAGGTTAATATCTCCGAGACGCTTAAGGATATCCGTAAGGCACTGCTTGATGCCGACGTCAGTTATAAGATAGCTAAGACATTTTGCGACGAAGTAAAGCAGAAGGCACTCGGTCAGGATGTTTTAAAGGCAGTTAGGCCTGAGCAGATGATGATCAAAATCGTCCACGACGAACTCGCTCTCCTTATGGGCAGCGAGGCTTCCGATATCAATGTCAAGGGTAATCCGGGTATTGTACTGGTGGCAGGTCTTCAGGGTTCGGGTAAAACCACTTTCTCAGCCAAATTGGCGCTCAACTGCAAGTCAAAGAGGGGCATGCGTACGCTTCTCGTGGCAGGTGACGTCTATCGTCCTGCCGCAATCGATCAGTTGAAGGTGCTTGGGGAGCAAATCGGAGTCGAAGTATATACGGAGGATGGAGTCAAGGAGCCCGTTTCGATTGCAAAGAATGCAGTGAAGAAGGCACGCAATGAGGGTTATTCGCTTGTAATCATAGATACTGCCGGACGTCTGGCAATCGATAAGCAGATGATGGATGAGATATCCTCCATCAAGAGTGCGGTGAATCCCACTGAGACGCTTTTCGTAGTTGATGCGATGACCGGTCAGGATGCCGTGGAGACGGCGAGGGCTTTCAATGAAGTGCTCGATTTTGATGGAGTGGTGCTGACCAAGATGGACGGTGATACCCGCGGAGGTGCGGCTCTTTCCATCAAAGCAGTAGTACAGAAGCCTATCAAATTTATTAGTGCCGGGGAGAAGATGGAGGCTTTGGATGTCTTCCATCCCAAGCGTATAGCAGATCGTATCCTGGGTATGGGTGATGTGGTTTCCCTCGTGGAGAAGGCTCAGGAGCAGTATGATGAAGAGGAGGCTCGCAGGCTCCATAAGAAGATGGCCAGAAATCAGTTCAACCTTGATGATTTCTACCAACAGATTCAGCAGATTAAGAAGATGGGCAACATCAAAGATCTGGCCTCTATGCTTCCGGGCGTCGGTAAAGCCATCAAGGATGTGGATATTGACAACAGTTCCTTTAAGGGAGTGGAGGCCATCATCCTTTCTATGACTCCTTACGAAAGAGAAAATCCCTCCGTACTCAACGGCAGTCGACGCAAAAGGATTGCAGCCGGTAGCGGTACCTCACTTGAGGAGGTCAATCGTTTGCTTAAGCAATTTGAGGGCACACGCAAGATGATGAAGAACTTTTCATCCAATGCAATGTCACCGAGAATGATGAGAAAAAAACGCAGATAAGAATTCAAAGCAATGATATTACTAGATGGAAAGGCCACATCGGAGGCCATAAAAAAAGAAATAGCTTCACAGGTAGATAAAATTGTGGATTCGGGAGGCAGAAGACCTCATCTAGCGGCAATTATCGTTGGAGAGGATGGTGCCAGCAAGACCTACATCGCTTCAAAAGAGCGTGCTTGTGCGCAAGTGGGATTTGATTCTACGGTACATCGTTTATCGGAGCAGACGACAGAAGAGGAACTTCTCAATCTTATCGCCCGACTCAATGCAGATAAGTCGGTAGATGGTTTTATCGTCCAAATGCCTCTCCCGCGCTCTATTGACGATCAAAAAGTTATAGCAGCAGTAGATCCCCTCAAGGATGTTGACGGTTTTCATCCTGTAAATGTGGGCAGACTCTCGCTGGGACTTCCGACCTTCGTTTCAGCAACTCCTTACGGTATAATGGCTCTGCTGGAGCATTACAGGATTGAGACTCGCGGAAAGCACTGTGTGGTATTGGGTCGCAGCAATATTGTAGGCCGTCCGATAGCCAATTTGCTTTCGCAAAAAAGAGAGCCGGGAGATTGTACGGTCACTATGTGCCATAGTCGCACAAAGGATCTGGCTGAGCACACACGCCGGGCAGATATCATCATTGCAGCCCTCGGAGTGCCGGAGTTTCTGAAAGGAGATATGGTAAAAGAAGGAGCGGTGGTGGTGGATGTGGGTATTACACGCATTTCGGCCGATAATGAGAAAGGATATAGGATCGTCGGAGACGTTGCCTTTGACGAGGTTGCACCGAAATGCTCTTACATCACTCCGGTACCGGGCGGTGTCGGTCCTATGACCATAATCTCTCTGTTGCGAAATACCCTGCAGGCTTACCTGATGTCCCGGTAGCTATATTTAGCTACTATTTTGCCCTCGTTGAGAACGAGTGTCAACGGCATAGTGCCTTCCGTAATCCTGATGAAGGGACTGACATCCAGAAAGAGGTATTGCTCATAATCAAGTTCCGCATCTTCGAGAAAGACCAACGGATCGCTTTCGACGTTGCCCTTTGCGAATACAACCGTCAGTTCTCCATTGCTGAAGTCCCCCTTACTGCGAAGGATTGCGATTTTCTGTGCTGCCATCTTACAGAATTCACAGGTGGTACTCATAAAACAAACTACCTTTTCGCCTTCTAGCAGTTCCGTAGGCAGCAAGCCCTGCGAAAATGCATCTTCGAGGGCTTTTTCACTTACAATGGTACTCCGACTGTACTGATTGTACCTCCAGTTGTCTGGAGGAGAGATAATAAATACAGCTGCTGTAGAACCTGCTATAGCGAGAGTGTACCAGAGCGGTTTCCAGGGTATTCTGAAGGATTTCAAGCCTGCGCTCAGACGCAGTATTACAAGCAGAAATATGTTTTTTATCAGGGATTGCCAAGGTTGCATATCGACCAGTTCGCCCAAGCAGTAGCAACTGTCCCGGTTACCTATAATGGTGAGTCCCAAGAGAAATAGGGTGAAGATCACCAGAACCACTAATGATGCGTAATATATCAGCTGCGAGTGCATGTTGAGGATGAGGAGTATGCCGAGAGCAAATTCCAATGCAATGACTGCCCTTGCGATGAAGAAGGAGAGCCCTAGCCCGAACATGCGGAATCCGAATATATAGATTTCGAATGGGTCAATCACTAAGAGTTTTGCTACTGCTGAAATTATGAAAAATAAGCCTAGAAATACTCTAAATGCATATTTGAGTCCTTGTTTCATAGTGTCGTGGAATTATGAATTATTACAAAAAGAGGGTGACACTGTCACCCCCTGATTAATCTTTTTCACTTTGTTAGAAGAGCTGCGGAAGGCATTTTGATTCAACCTTTGTAGCAACGAGAGGTACACTAACCATAGTATTATAATCAGAGCATCTCTCGCCTTCACCAAGAACGATGTCAGACCTTTCATACACTACTTCACCATTGAGTTTAGCTACGCAGTGGCACTTCTTCGAACAACCGGTGCAGAGGAAAAGGGCTCCCACTGCAAGTAAAAGTAGTAACTTCTTCATTGTAATAATTCTTATTTAAGTATGTTTATTTGTTCCCTACAAATATTGATCCGGACTTCCGGACCGCCGCAAAAGTACTCTTTATTTTTAACATATGAAAATAAAAAAGTACTTTTGACGAAAATTTGGAATTCAAAGATGAAAACAGCAAGAACGGCAAGAATAGTAATTGCAGCCCTTTTCTTTATTGTTATAACCCTTTCTTTCATCTCATTTTCAGCCGGAAAGCTGCCTTTTTCACCAACGGTGGAGAAATTTCAGTTCGGTCCTGCTCTAATGGCACTATTCGTGGGAAGCGCACTTCCCCTGATATTGCTGCTGATACTTACGTTGATACTCGGAAGAGTATATTGCTCTTTTCTCTGTCCTCTGGGCATCTGGCAGGACATAGTTATCTGGATTGCCGACCGTATCAAGAGTAAAAAGCAGCGCAAATACAACTATCGCCCTGCTCACAATACACTGAGATATTTAATTTTGGGAGTGGTGACAGCCGCGTTGATAGCCGGAATTTCCTATCCGTTTGCTTTCCTGGATCCTTATTCGATTTTTGGCAGAATAGTTACCTCATTCAACCCTTATACCTCGTTTGCTATCTGGTCATTTGTGGTAGCCCTGATGTTCTTCTTACTGGTTACCATTTTAAGTGCCTTCAGAGGTCGTCTCTACTGCAACACAATCTGTCCCGTGGGCTCCTTCCTCGGGCTGGTGAGCAGCCATTCGATGTTCCGCCTCGCTATTGCTGAAAAACAATGTATTGGATGCTCCCTCTGTGGAAAGAAATGTAAAGCGCAAGCACTGGATACAGTTACCCGCACAATCGATTACTCACGATGTGTGATGTGTTTTGATTGTACGGTCTCTTGCAAGGGCAAGGCAATAACTCTCAAATATGCCTGGGGCCGCGCTAAACGCGATAAAAAATCTTCCGAAAGCAAGGGAGATCCTGAAAGTGCAGGTCGCAGAAATGCCCTGATTGCGCTTGGAACCCTTGGCTTGGTGGCAGCTTCCAGAAAATGGGGTTCGCAGTTCCACTCTTCTCCTGTTTCTGGTGCAGAAGGTACCCCGGATGTCCATTTCCTTCCTCCCGGAGCTAGAAATCTGGAGCATCTAAAAGAGCATTGCACAGCCTGTCACGCCTGCGTAGCCGCTTGTCCTTCGAAGATCATAAGACCCTCGATCACTCAGCACGGCATTGATGGCTTCTTAATGCCGTTGCTTTCCTTTGATGAGGATTATTGTCGATTCGACTGTAATAAGTGCTCCAATGTCTGTCCAAATGGAGCTCTGATGCCTCTAACACTTAACGAGAAACGTTCGGTAAGAATAGGCATGGTCAAGTTTGTCGCTAAAAATTGCCTGGTATTTCGCGATGATCAGGTCTGCGGCAAGTGCGGCGAGGTTTGTCCTACAGATGCCATCAAGCTTCAGGAGCACAAAAGGAAGCCCGGACTCTTTTTCCCCGTGGTCAATAGCGACTTATGCATAGGTTGCGGAGGCTGTACCAGCGTATGCCCCGCAGAGCCTCTGGCGATGGAGGTTCATGCTCTGGAGCGTCAGATGTCAATCAACAGGGTTACTATCTCCGGTTCTCTTTAAGAAGATGGGGACGCAGACGGCGGGTACGTTCGAGTGCCTGCTCCTCCTGCCATGCTTTAATGAGTTTTGGATTTCCGCTCAGGAGCACATCAGGTACTTTCCAACCATTGAATTCCGCCGGTCTGGTGTAAATCGGCGGTGCCAGTAACCCGTCTTGAAAAGAGTCGGATAGTGCTGAGGTTTCGTCGGTTATTGCTCCCGGTATTAATCTCACAACAGCGTCGGTTATAATGGCGGCAGGGAGTTCGCCTCCGCTGAGCACATAATCTCCTACGGAGATTTCCCGGGTTATCAGATGTTCTCTGATACGGTGGTCAATTCCTTTGTAATGGCCGCAGAGAATAATTATATTCCCTTTAATAGAGAGTGAATTGGCGATTTTCTGATCGAGGATTTCACCGTCGGGAGCAGTATAGATTATTTCGTCGTAGTCTCGTTCTCCTTTGAGTTTTTCAATAAGGTTGAACACCGGTTCAATCATCATTACCATTCCGGCATCGCCTCCAAAACCGTAATCATCGGTCTGGCGATAATGCCCCTTCCCATAATCTCGTATGTTGTGGAGATGGATTTCGACAAGTCCTTTTTCCCTCGCTCTTTTGATTATGGAGTGGTTTAGCGGACTTTCAAGCAGTTCCGGTACGACTGAAAGGATATCTATTCTCATTTTTTGTGTTCTTGTAATGCAAAAGTAGCATTTATTCCACAAATTCCGTTATATTTGCAGGATATAATAATTATACATTACAATTACATGAGTGAAGATCTGAAACCAATTGTTCCTGAGCAACAAGAAGAAGCTCTAGAGCAATCTGTTGTAAACGCTGAACAGGTCGCGGAAGTTCCAGGCGACATATCCCAGAAAGAAATTGTACAACCGGAAAAAGCAGTTAAAGAGATATCTGAGGCTGAGGCCGCTGAAGAGGCCCCCAAGGTAGAGGTTGCTGAAGAGGCTCCAAAGGCTCCAAAGGCAAAAGCCCCTAAAAAGGCTACTAAAGCAAAAGCTGTCGAGAAGACTTCTGAAGCAGACGCAGTTAAAGAGGTACCTGAGGCTGAGGCTGTTGAAGGGACTCCTAAGGTAGAAGTTGCTGAAGAGACTCCAAAAGCAAAAGTCGCTGAGGAGACCCCAAAAGCAGATACTCCTGAAGAGACCCCAGAGGTGCCCGATTATTCGGAGATGGGTCTGAAAGAGCTTTTGGATCTATTCCAGATGCTACTTGACAGGGGAGATATGCAGCTGCTTTACAAACATGCCGATTCCATCAAGGCCATATTTTACAAGACTCTCCGCAAGGAGAAGATTGCAAGTGGCTTCATTGCTCCTTCCGAGGATGTGATAAGTGATGGTACAGAGAGTGGCGAGGTTGTTTCCATCAATCCCTTTGCTGAGGTTGAGCGTGGTTTTAAAGAGCTTTACACTAATTATCGCACTTTGCGCAACGCCTATGCGCGTGAGCAGGAGCAAAATAAGGAGCAGAATCTTCAGAAAAAACTGGATATCATTGAGCAGATAAAAGCTCTTGTAGATAGACAGAGTCAGGAAGATATGGGTCAGCTTTTCAGTGAGTTTGGAGATCTCCAGGCACAATGGCGCGCAACCGGTCAGGTGCCACAGGCACGTATGAGAGACCTTTATGAGTCCTACAGCCACAATGTAGAGATATTTTACGATAATGTAAAAATTCATAAGGAGCTCAGGGATCTCGATTTCAAGCGCAATCTTACTGCAAAAGAGGAGCTTTGTGTTAAGGCTGAAGCTCTTGCAGAGACTGAGTATGACAATATTGTAGCAGCTTTTAAGGCGTTACAGAAGCTCCATGAGGAGTGGAAAGAGATCGGTCCTGTCGGAAAAGAGCATAGGGAGAGCATCTGGGAGAGGTTTAAGGCGGCCACTGCGATAATCAATAAGAAACATCAGGCATATTTCGACTCTCTAAAACAAAGTCAGAAGGAAAATTTCGAGGCAAAAAGCGCCCTTTGTGAGGAAGTGGAGAAGATCGTTGCAATGGAAATCTCCGACTCAAGAACCTGGAACAAGATGACCAAAGCCATTGAAGATATTCAGGCGAAATGGAAAGCCATAGGTTTTGCCTCCAAAAAGGACAACGTCAGGGTATATGACCGCTTCCGCGCCGCCTGTGATAAGTTCTTTGAAGCAAAGAAAACATATTACGCACAGCTCAAAGAACAGATGCAGGAGAATCTCAAGTTGAAAATAGATCTTTGTGAAAAGGCTGAGGCCGTTCAACATAGCGAAGAGTGGAAGAAGACCACTGATTATCTTATCGATCTTCAGAAACAGTGGAAAGAGATTGGTCCCGTATCTCGTAAACGCACTGACCAGGTATGGAAGCGTTTCCGCGCCGCCTGTGACGTATTCTTCAATAATAAAGAGAAACATTTCGGCAAACAGGAATCACAGTACGAAGCCAACCGTCAGTTAAAACTTGCACTAATCGAGGAAATCAAGGCATTTGAACTATCAGATAACAAAAACGATAATTTTGAGGCATTGAAGGCATTCCAGAGCAGATGGAATGAGATCGGCTTTGTTCCTTTCAGGGAGAAAAATAAACTCCAGGATGCATTCAAGAAGGCGATTGACGCTAAGTTTGACGAGGTTAGGGCTCAGAATGACGACTATCGTCCGAGATATGGAAAATACTCTTCCGATGCCAATTTAAGCAAGGCAGAGAGAGGTCTCCGTACCGAAAGAGACCGCCTCGTACAGAAGTACGTAAAGAAGGAACAAGACATTGCTACTTGGGAAAACAATATGGGCTTTTTCTCCAAGACTAAAAATGCCGAGACCTATCTTGCCAAGATGAGGAAAGAAATTGAGGTCGCCCGTGAAGAGCTTGCACAGCTCGAGGAGAAGATCAAGGCAATTGATTCACAATTTGAGCAGAGAGATGAGTAAAGGAGAAAACAGAAGCACAATCATAGGATTTGCCCTTATCGGCATAATATTGTTACTTTTCAGCTGGTACAATACCAAACAGTATGAGAAGCAGCAGAAAGAGAGATACATAGCAGATTCGACTGCGGCGGCACTTGCTCTGGAAAGCGCACGTTTGGATACCACATATCACTCGGTCGAGGCGGATGAAGTGCAGATTCCCGGTCAGGAACTGCCGTTATATCAGGATTCCTTACTACACTTCGCAAGCATTGCGGAGGCTGATCATTACACTCTTGAAAATGACAAAATCAGGCTCACCATCTCGTCCAGAGGTGCACAACCCTCAGAGGTGGAAATTAAGAATTATTACACCTACGACAGTTCTGCTCTGATATTGATCAGGGATGGAAAGAGCGCATTCGAGTATGAAATCAACACCAATCAGTGGATCAACACCGGTGATCTCTCGTTTTCCCTTGTTTCACAGAGTGAGAGTAATATAATCCTACGTCTCCATTTTTCCTCCAACTCCTACATTGAGGCAGTTTATTCTCTCGCTGAAGAGAGTTATGTGGTGGACTACAATCTCAGATTCGTGAATATGGACGGCATACTCGACAGACGTACCAACCAACTACGTCTCCATTGGAATGCCGATATGCCACATCTCGAAAAGGGCTACAAAAATGAGAAAAACTATTCTGCCATTGCTTACCGTTTTTCGGGTACCAACAATGTCAAGAGTTTCGGTATGAGAAAAGATTCTGCCAAAGAGTCATTTTCGGCAAATCTACGCTGGTTTGGCTTCCAGCAGCAGTTTTTCTCTGCCATACTCGTTGCTGAAAACAACTTCGCGGGCGGTAATCTGGAAAATAAGTTCTATACGGAGGATGTAGCGATCGCTACAGGCGACCTGATGCATTCTTCAGCCGAAATGGTGCTCGATCTGGATACCCAAAGCAAAGATTTTTCCATTCCTTTCAAGTTTTATTTTGGTCCCAATCACTATCCGACACTTAAGAGCTATGACGAGGGTTTCGAGAAGATCATTCCTCTTGGAGGTAAGCTTATCGGGCCAATCAACCGCTATGTCATAATTCCGGTATTCAACTGGCTCAGCAAATATATCGCAAGCTACGGTCTGATTATTCTCATTCTGACCATTTTGATCAAGATTGTGATTTCACCTCTGACTTTGAAGTCGTACAAATCTTCAGCGAAGATGAAGGTTCTCCAACCTGAAATCCAGAAGATTAACGAGAGATATCCCAAACAAGAAGATGCGATGAAGAAACAGCAGGCCACGATGGACCTCTATAAAAGGGCCGGTGTGAGCATGTTCGGAGGTTGTCTTCCGATGTTGTTGCAGTTCCCGATTCTATTTGCGATGTTCCGTTTCTTCCCCGCTTCTTTCGAGTTGAGACAACAGAGTTTCTTGTGGGCTGACGACCTGAGCGCTTATGACTCCATCCTCGATTTCGGATTCAATATTCCCCTCTACGGTGATCACATCTCTCTTTTCGCACTCCTTATGGGTGTGTCGATGTTCTTCTACTCCAAGTTGACGATGAGCCAGATGGCGGATAACCAGCAGATGCCGGGTATGAAATTTATGCAGACCTGGTTTATGCCTATCTTTATGGTGATGATATGTAACAACTTCTCCGCAGGATTGAGTTATTACTATATGCTCTCAAACCTTCTAACCATTATTCAGACCTTGATTATCAGGAAATGGTTCGTTGACGAGAAAAAACTTCGTGCCCAGATTGAGCAAAGGGCCACCAGCAAGGAGCCGCAAAAGAAGTCCAAATTCAGACAGCGTCTTGATGAGGCCTACAGAATACAGCAGGAGCAGATGAAACAACAGCAAAAACGCAAACGATGACCATCCGAGAGAGAATAGAGAGTATTTTGAGCCAATTGCCATCTACCGTAAAGTTGGTGGCAGTTTCAAAATTACAGTCTGTTCCGGAGATTCTCGAGGCATACGCTGCAGGTCAGCGTGCATTTGGGGAAAACCGTCCTCAGGAATTGGCAGCCAAAGTACATTCTCTTCCCGAGGACATAGAGTGGCATTTTATCGGTCGTCTGCAGAGCAATAAGATCAAAATGATCCTGCCCTATGTTTCGCTTATTCATTCGGTGGATTCTGAACGTCTTCTTGAGAGAATAGATCGGCAAGCCGCTCTTTCCGGCCGCGTTGTAGATTGTCTTATACAGCTTCATATAGCCATTGAGGATACAAAACAGGGTTTTCCTGTGAATGAGGCATTGGAGCAGGTGCCTTTCTTCCGTGACAGGTATAAGAATGTGCGTATCCGAGGTCTGATGGGAATGGCCTCTTTCGTGGAGGATATGGAGCAGGTTAGGGGAGAGTTCCGCACTCTGAAATCGGCTTTCGATAAACTGAAACCGGAATTTCCTAAATTTGATACCCTTTCCATGGGAATGTCCCATGATTGGCAAATAGCAGTTGAGGAGGGGGCAACAATTGTTCGTATAGGCAGCATTATTTTTGGCCCTCGCTGTTATTGATATTCTGAAAAAATATCTTTAATTTTGTGGATTGCGTGACGGTTTAATGTGATTTGCAATGCATAATGATTTGTTAGGAAAAGATTTGAGGTATGGCCTCATTGGCAGCGGCAGTTGGTCAACTGCGCTTGTTAAGGTATTGTCTGACACTGGTAATAGAGTCAACTGGTATATACGCAATTCAGACAATATCGATTTTATAAAGCAATTTGGCCGCAACCGTTTCTATCTTCGTTCAGCGGCATTAAAAACAGATATGTTGGAGATGAGTGACGATATTAATGAGGTCGTTTTTAATTCCGATGCTGTGATTTTCTGTATTCCCTCGACATATTTTCTTGCTCAGATCAAGCCGCTTGATACTGAACTTCTAAAGGGTAAACTCCTCATATCAGCCACCAAAGGATTCGTATCCAATGACCATTTGACTGTTGCGGAGTATTTTCACAGAATATTGGGCACACCCTTCAGCAGAATCGTGGTCTTGAGCGGCCCTACACATGCAGAAGAAGTGGCTATGGAAAAACTCTCATACCTTACCTTTGCAAGCAAACATATTGAAGTTTCCCGCAAGGTGAGCGAATCTTTCTCATCGCACTATGTGAAGGTTGTTTGCAGCACGGACATATATGGTGTCGAGTATTCCGCAGCAATGAAGAATGTATATGCCGTTGCTGTAGGTCTTTGTCATTCCCTGGGCTATGGAGATAATTTTATATCCGTGCTCGTGACGGGAGCTTACAATGAGATCGTGCGTTTTCTCAACTCTACTCATCCCGATTCAAGTCGTATTCCTTCACGTTCAGCATATCTTGGTGATCTCCTGGTGACCTGCTATTCGCAATTCAGTCGCAACCGTACATTTGGAGGTATGATTGGCAAAGGCTATTCTGTGGTTTCGGCTCATACTGAGATGAATATGGTAGCGGAGGGCTATTATGCCACCAGATGCATGTACGAGATTTCAAACAGGCTCAATGTTGAACTTCCTATTGTAAGCGCTATGTACCAGATTCTATATGAAGAAAAAAGCCCCCACTATGTGGTGAATCATCTGGCCTCAATTCTCCAATAAACAACAATATAAAAGTGACGATGTAATGATTACTCTAGATTTGAAAGGATGTTCAAGCTTTGTGAATGAAAAGCAGTTTGAGGATTATACTGCCAGGGCACTCGAAGCTTTATCCGTACTTGATGCCGGTACCGGTGCGGGAAATGATTTTCTCGGATGGAACCGCCTTCCATCGGAAATCAAGCCTGAAATGCTTGAGGATTACCTTTCTGTTGTTGACAACTGGATTGAGATGGAGATTGATCTTGTAGTTATCATCGGCATAGGTGGCTCATATCTTGGCGCAAAGGCTGCTGTTGAGGTGCTTTCACACTCATTCCATCAGATGGGTTCATCCCGAGGTCCCAAGGTAGTTTTTGCGGGACACAATCTTTCGGAAGAGTTTATTGCCGAATTAATGGATGTGGTGTCGTCTGTAAAGAATGTCGCCTGTGTTGTGATTTCCAAGTCCGGTACAACCACGGAGCCGGCTATAGTTTTTCGTTTAATCAAAAACTATATTGAAGAGACATATGGTACTACGGGGGCTCGTAAAAGGATTATTGCGATTACCGACAAGCAGCGTGGAGCCCTAAGGTTGCTTTCCAATCAGGAGGGCTACAAGACTTTCGTGATCGAAGAGGATATTGGAGGTCGTTTTTCAGTATTGACAGCAGTAGGATTGCTGCCCATTGCGCTCGCCGGGTTTGATATTTCAGAAATAGTCAGAGGAGCCGTCGATATGCAGCGTATCTGTAGTGAGCCTACAAAGGAAAATCCTGCTATCCGCTATGCAGCGATGCGCAATGTTCTCTATGATAGTGGAAAAAAAATAGAACTCCTTGTAGGATTTAATCCAAAACTTCATTATTTTAGCGAATGGTGGAAACAGCTGTTTGGTGAGAGTGAAGGAAAAGATGGCAAAGGCATATTTCCGGCATCGGTAAACTTTACCACTGATCTCCATTCTCTGGGACAATATATTCAGGATGGCGAACGCATTCTCTTTGAAACCTTCATCGATGTGCGTACAATCCGTCGGAGAGTGGAAATCACCTACGATAAGCAGGATCTTGACGGGCTCAATTATCTTGCAGGTAAGAATGTCGAATTCTGCAACAAGATGGCTCAGCAGGGTACCGTGTTTGCCCACAATGACGGTGGAGTGCCTACTATGGAAATATCTATAGACTTGATTGACGAATATAATCTCGGCCAGCTATTTTACTTTTTTGAAAAGGCCTGCGGCATAAGCGCATATATGCTGGGTGTTAATCCTTTTGACCAGCCGGGAGTTGAGGATTACAAGAAAAACATGTTTGCTCTTCTGGGGAAGCCGGGGTATGAAAGAGAGGGCGAAGAGCTTCGTAAGAGACTTTAATGCATTCTATATAATTATGAAAACGAAATACCTTTTGATTATGCTCGCAGCGGCATCGATTCCGGTTTCCTGCAACATGCAGGAGCAGAGAAAACCTGAAGAATGGGCTATTGTGCTTCACGCAGGCGCAGGCGGCTCCCAAGCGATGGCTGCGGAGGACGAGGCATCTTATTGCATTTTCCTCAATGAAGCCCTTGAGCAAGGCAAAACTATCCTGGCTTCAGGCGGCAGTGCCCTTGATGCCGTGGAAGCTACTGTGATCTATCTTGAGGATTGCCCTCTGTTCAACGCCGGAAAAGGGGCTGTTATGACTTCAGATGGGCGTCACGAACTTGATGCCTCAATAATGGACGGCCGTGACCTCTCGGCAGGTGCCGTTGCCGGTTTGACAGATGTAAAGAATCCCATAAAGGCTGCCCGTTTGGTAATGGAGAAGACTCCTCATGTGCTACTTATCGGAGAGGGTGCTTCCTATTTTGCACGCGAGCAGGGACTTGAAATAGTCCCCAACTCCTATTTTACCACTGAGGGCAGTAAAAAAGAACTTGAAAGAGCTCTCGCAGAGAAAAAGAGCGGTTCCCCGATAGGGACTGTCGGTTGTGTGGCTCTTGACAGTCAAGGAAACATTGCTGCTGCTACTTCCACCGGAGGTATGACCGGAAAGAAATGGGGCAGGGTGGGTGATGTGCCTATCATTGGCGCCTCCACCATCGCAGATAACAATTTTGTCGGCGTTTCCAGTACCGGTCACGGTGAACTTTGGATCCGCAGGTCAGTAGCTCATGACATATATGCTCTCATGGACTATAAAGGCCTTTCTCTTAAAGATGCAGTTCACGAGGTTATCTGGAACAAAATAGACAAGATGGAGGGCTCCGGCGGCGGTGTAATCTGCATTGACCGCTTTGGAACTATAGTAATGGATTTCAACACACACAGAATGTACCGTGCCTGGGCGACAGCTTCAGGAGAATCCGGTGCAGCAGTTAATAAATAACACTAACCAACCAAAATATAACTAAAATGAAAAAATTAATCAATTACGCTGTTGTACTCCTGGCCGCAATTTCATTGGCAGGATGTGGTACACCAAAAGAGGCTTCCGTAGATTTAAACGGAAAATGGCAAATTACAGAATTGACCGGCCTTGAAGACACAATCTCCCTAGAGGGATATTTTGTTCAGTTTGAATCAGCCGAAGGGCTTTTCTCTGCCTATCTAGGATGCAATCAGATTGCAGGCAAGTATCTCTTTGAGGATCCCTCAATCACCTTTTCCGAAATTACTCGCACAGAGATAGCGTGTGAAAACATGAACCCTGAGGAGCTCTTCTGCTTCGTTATCGAGCAGGTTGCCCTAAGTTCAGTAACAGAGGAAGGTTTTCTGCAGTTGAAGTCTGCTGAAGAGGAGGTTCTCATCACACTCAAGAAAGTGGAAGAGGAAGTAGAGATTGTAGTAGAGGAGCAGACTGAGGAGCCAACAGAGACTCCGGCAGAGAATCAATAAATGATATTGATTCGTCCCTGTGGTTTACCGTAAACTTCGGGGATCACACCTCTGATTATTTCCGCTATATCTCTCAAGGATTTGAAGGTCTATGACACCGGTGTCGTAGACCTTTATTTCTTTTATTACTCCAATTCCTCCCTTTTTACTACCTTTGTTCTAATGAAATCCAAACTTCATCTGATACCTAGTCCCATTGGCGGAGAAAATCCGCGGGATGTGCTTCCGGCTCCGCTTTTTGAAGTGACCGGCTTACTGAAACTCTTCTTTGTGGAGGAACTTCGTACTGCCCGCAGATTTCTTTCAAAGGCGGGACTGAAGGGAGAAATTGACAATCTTACTCTCTATGAGCTCAACGAGCATACTACTCGCGAACAAATAGAGAGTTATGTAAAGCTCCTGACAGAGCAGGAGGGAGGTCTCATCTCGGAAGCCGGACTTCCTGCAGTAGCCGATCCCGGTGCACTGCTGGTAGAACTTGCGCATCAGCACGATATTGAAGTGATACCCTATGTGGGTCCCTCTTCGCTGATGATGGCCTTGATGGCTTCCGGAATGAATGGTCAGTGCTTTGCTTTCACCGGTTATCTGCCTATAAAGCGCCCGGAACGCAGGGCCAGAATCGAGCAGTTGGAGAAAATCTCACACCGGTTGCAGCAAACTCAGATTATCATCGAAACTCCTTATCGCAACGACTCCCTGATGGAAGATCTGATCGCCTGCTGCAAAGAGACAACCAGGATCTGCATCGCGGCTGACTTAACCCTGCCTCAGCAGTACATTTGCACCCGCACCGTGGCAGGCTGGAGAAATTCTCCGATAACCATAGGTAAGCGTCCCTGTGTATTTGTACTACTGGCATAAATTGAAAAATTATGGAAGGAAAATTGAAACTTGAGAATTTGGAGTTCTATGCTTATCATGGTTGTCTTGAGCATGAGCGTAAGGTGGGCAATCGCTTCAGAGTGGACTTTGAGTGTACATATCCGGTATTGGCTGCTGCTGAATCGGACAATCTTGATGATGCGCTCGATTATTTGCGAATATACGCTCTGATTGCCCGCGAGATGGCACAACCCTCAAATCTCCTTGAGAACGTTGCATATCGCATCCTGAATGCGGTGCGCAATGAGTTTCCCGTAATCACAAGCGCCGGCGTTACCGTTGCCAAATACAATCCACCTGTAGGGGGCCAGGTGCATGCCTCCTCAATTACCCTGAGTTTCTGATATCCGATGGATAAGCCCGCAAGAAATACGGTCGCATTTGCCACCCTCGGATGCAAACTGAACTTTGCAGAGACCTCTACCATCGCAAAGTCCTTTGCAGCCGCAGGCTACCGCAGGGTGAGCGCAAATAGTCCGGCTGATATCTATGTAGTCAATACCTGCTCGGTTACCGAACACTCCGATAAAAAATGCCGCAATCTCATACGTAAACTACACAAGCTTTCCCCGGATGCCCTTATAGGGGTTACAGGTTGTTACGCGCAGCTCAAACCCCGGGAGGTGCTGCAAATTGAAGGAGTGACTGCGCTCTTTGGTACAGCACACAGAGGTGAGGTTTTTGGTACGCTTCACCGTATGCTGCTAGAGCACAAACCGGATAGAACGCGGAATCCGGAAGAGGAGCGAGAAAACGAGCAGAAGGTGCAGGAGTCTGATCCTGGAGTGGATAAAAAACTATCCTTAATTTCTCCCATAGAGGGGGTGAAATCCATCTTCCAGGCATACTCTTCGGGAGAGAGAACCCGTTCTTTTCTCAAGGTACAGGATGGTTGCGATTATCACTGTACCTATTGTACAGTACCTCTAGCGCGGGGTGACAGCCGCAATATACCGATTTCCACCCTTATCAGACAAGCTGAAGAGATTGCCTCTAATGGCATTGTGGAAATCGTTCTTACGGGTGTAAATACGGGTGATTTCGGTAAAAGCACCGGAGAGTCTTTCCTCGAGTTGCTTAAGCAGCTCGATAGGGTAGAGGGTATCGCCCGGTACGGGATTTCCTCCATAGAACCCAATCTCCTGACGGAAGAGATTGTTGATTGGATAGCTTCCGGTTCGAAATTTCTCCCGCATTTCCACATTCCGATCCAGTCAGGTTGCGATGCCGTGCTCAAAAGGATGCGCCGTCGCTATACTACTGCTCTTTTTGAGTCCCGTATCCAAATGGTCAGAGATAAGATGGAACCACCTGACCAGCGTTTCAGCAGGGTATTCTTCGGCATCGATGTAATAGTGGGATTTCCCGGGGAGAGTGATGAAGAATTTGAGCAGACCTATTTATTTCTGGAGAAAATAAGACCGGCATTTCTGCATATTTTTCCCTATTCCAGAAGGGCAGGGACCCAGGCAGCAACCATGTCCGATCAGGTGCAGGAGAGCGTGAAGAGAATGCGTGCAATACGTCTGAAGGAGCTTTCAGACAGATTGAACGCGGAGTTTTATGCTGCAAACGTAGGCCGTACGCTACCTGTGCTTTTCGAGAGCACCCGAAGGGGCGGAATGATGTTGGGCTATACCGACAATTATATAAAAGTAGAGCGCCCCTACGATCCGGCACTTATTGGCAGGATTTCGCAAGTGACGCTCTAAATCTGCACCTTGCGGCAATTATTTCACAACTCTTATCTTTTCCCCTATTTCATTGACTATCGCACGTTTGAAGCGCTCATTGTAGCCCTTCTGAATGGGTGCGGAAGGGATTGTAGCGGAGTGGCCGTTGGTAATGAAGGCGCCACTTTCGTCCTGGCGTTTGGTATTGCCGTCGATATATTTAACGAGGAGATATTTGTCAAATTTGTTCCATTTCTCAAACAGGGAATCTGCTTCATTTGTAGAAAATGATGTCAGATATTTTACTGCTTTGCGGGGAGATTTTTTGTGCAGTAAAAGGGCTTGTGCATCTGCAAAAGCGATTTTTTTCACCATTTCATGTTCGTGGGCGCGAACAGCCGTAACCACTTCTGCCCCTATTTCGTCATAGCGCAGGTACGCAAACTGTGCAATGCGGTTTGTGAGCCAGAACATGGATGTAGGAGAATATTCAAGCATACTGCCGTTGCCGAGGGCGTAGTGTTCCGAAATTCCCGTTGAAGAAGAGTAGACAGGTGTAAGAGGCGAAGTGCCTGCATCATCTACGGCAAACCAAAAGATACCACCTATCTCGTCAGGTAGCCAGTTACGTGCTTGTCCTACAAACCAAAATCCGGTCTGCTGTGTGGCAATCGCCCTTTCGTTGATATATTCTTCGCCGTCAATTTCAAAACTCATCGGTCTCCAGCGGTAGGGAAGTGTGTTTCCTCCTGCGCCGATGTCGTTGCGCATATCAAAGGGCGTGTCTTCAAAATGGTCCCTCATCATATCAGCCACCATGGTAACGGAGAGTTTGTGCTTCGCTTTTACAGAGAGCGGCAGTCTGTTTTCAGGATTGTAGCCTGAGGCGTGGTCAATATATTTCGACATATCCTCAGCACCATGTTTGTGGAAAAAGCTCCATACTCTTGCCTCACAACCTCTCATTGCACCGAAATCTAGCGGACAATAGGTATCGGCAAAACTGAATTCCTCATCCTTTCCATCAAATAGTCCCAGCTCTCTGGCGTGTGAGATTACATCCGGAGAGTAGAGGCAATTATCAGGATCGTCAAGCGGGAATGTGGTGATACGTGCGCAGTTGGCATGAGCAGAAATATGCCCGTCAGGTATGCGTACGGCTACCCAGACTGCGCCCTTGCGGATGTTGACACCGTCTAACACTTCGGGTTTGCGTGCAATGATTTCCAATATCCAGGCTTCGTTTTTGTCAGCAATGGAGATCGATTCACCCGATGATGCATAGCCATATTGGTCGGCAAGTGAAGTATAAAGAGCTATGGCCTCACGAGCGGTACGTGTCCTTTGCAGAGTGATATACATGAGTGAACCGTAGTCAAGTATGGCATCGGGGTCTCTTAGTTCTTCCAGACCTCCCCAGGTCGATTCGCCTATAATGAGCTGGTGTTCGTTCATATTGCCGATGACATTGTATGTCTCGTCTGCCTGAGGTATTGTGCCCAGGTATCGTTCCCTGCCCCATTGATGTATCGGTAGCATTGTACCTGCCCTGTATTTTGCGGCGGGATAGTGGACGAGTGTGCCATATCTGATATGGCTGTCAGCTGCGTAAGTGACCATTACAGAGCCATCGGTCGAGGCGCCTTTTGTTATGATGAGGTTGGTGCAGGCAAATCCTGTAATTGTAAGGAGTAAGAGTGCGAATGTAAGTAGTGTACGTTTCATAATCTATTATCAAAATTCAAGGGTGAGCCCATCATATGCAGGTTCGATACTGAAAGGTTGTGCAGAGAGTTCTCTTTTCAGTTGTGCGTGCGGAGGTAGCTGGTGGGAGAGATGGGTGATGAACGAGCGCTTTGCTCCGACTCTTGATGCAATCTCGATGGCCTCTGGAAGAGAGTAATGGGAGATATGTGTCGTGCGTTTAACCGTGTTGATGACAAAGAGAGATGCACCGGTAAGTTTGTCATATTCTTCATCTGCGATGAAATTGGCATCTGTAATGTATACAAGGTCGCCGATGCGGAATCCCAGTATTGGGAGGCAGTAGTGCATTACCCTGATCGGGATGATGGTCACTTCCGCTCCGTTGGCTCCGGTAACCGTGAATGGCTTTTCATCGATGGTTTTAATGTTGAATTCGGGGATTCCCGGATATTTATTTTGGGCAAATACGTAGGAGTATTCCATCCGGAGAGATTGCTCTACTCGCTTTTCGCAATATATTGGTGTGGCGCATCGTTCCAGGTAATTGAGTGCGCGTACGTCGTCAAGTCCGCCTGTATGGTCTTTGTGCTGGTGTGTAAGGATGATTGCATCCAGATGAGAAATCTTTTCCCGAAGCATCTGCTGCCTGAAGTCCGGTCCTGCATCTATGAGGATGTAAACTCCTTCATAAACCACGAGTGCTGAAGTCCTGAGTCTTTTGTCTCTCTCATCGGATGAAGAGCAAACCTCGCATTTGCAGCCTATCATCGGTATGCCCTGTGAGGTGCCTGTGCCTAAAAATGTAATCGTGTTACCCATGACCTCGCAAAAATAGTTAAAAAAAGATTATTTTTGCGAAATAAACAGACCAATACACCCTTTGAATATGAGCAAAAAAAGATTCAAAATGGGACTTCTTCCCAAAGTGCTGATTGCCATCACGCTGGGAATACTTTTCTCGCTTTTCTTTCCAAACTGGGCAGTCAGAGCTTTTATAACCTTCAATTCCATATTCAGCAATTTTCTTGGGCTGATTATTCCATTGCTTATCATAGGACTGATTGCTCCGGGTATTTTCGAATTGGGAAAGGGTGCGGGTAAACTATTGTTGATCACCGTAGCAATTGCCTATTTTTCCACATTATCATCGGGTTTCTTCTCCTATTTCACCGCAAGGTGGAGTTATCCCCGTTTTCTGGGCGATTCGCTAACTTCATTTGGTAATATCGATATGTCCGGCGGTTTACAGCCCTATTTTACAATTGAAATGGCCCCTTTGATGAGTGTTACGACGGCACTTGTCACAGCTTTTGTAATCGGCCTTGGTCTGACCGCCGTCAAAGGCGAAACGATGCGCAATTTCATGCTGGATTTCAAGCATCTCATATATGTAGTCATTGAGCGTGTCATAGTTCCCCTACTTCCGCTCTTTATATTCGGTATTTTTCTCCAAATGGGAGCTGAAGGTAAAGTGAGTGCAATTATGGGAATGTTTCTCAAAATCATCGTGATTATCTTCATAATGCACGTAGTATTGCTTGTAGTACAGTTCGTTATAGCGGGAGCGATAGCGCGCAAAAATCCATTCAAAGCACTTGCCACGATGCTGCCTGCCTATATTACCGCACTCGGTACTCAATCCTCGGCAGCCACAATCCCTGTAACCCTCGCGCAAACAATTAAAAATGGAGTACGGGAGGAGATTGCCAGCTTTGTTATCCCTTTGTGTGCTACCATACACCTTGCAGGCAGTATTCTCAAGATTGTGGCCTGTGCTTACGCAATTTCACTCAGTATGGGAATGGATGTGGCTCTTGACCTCTACGCAGGGTTCATCTGTATGCTCGGAATTCTGATGGTAGCCGCTCCCGGTGTGCCGGGAGGTGCTATTATGGCCTCCATCGGTCTTATTGCCTCGATGCTTGGTTTTGATGCCTCAATGCAGGGCCTTATGATAGCTCTTTATATTGCTATGGACAGCTTCGGCACAGCTGCCAACGTGACGGGTGATGGAGCCATTGCTTTAATTATCAATACCATTAAAACGAAATCATCAACTGAAACAGCGTCTGCCTAATGAAACGTTTATTTTACTTTCTAAATATCCTGGCTGTCGCTATCCTACTTTCAGCAGGATGTGGTCGTACTCCAAAAGATGGCATACACACTGTTACCGTTTGTTCTACTACAGATCTGCACGGTGCCTATTTTGATTCATATTACAATGAGGAGGCGCGTCTGGCTTCGCTGGCAAATGTTTCTACTTATATTAAACAACTTAGAACAAAGGGTATTAAGCCGGTACTGATTGACGTTGGGGATAATCTGCAGGGTGATAATGCGGCCTATTATTGCAATTTTATCGATACGGTAAGCGTACATATTTTTGCAAGGGCAGCCGAATATATCGGCTATGATGCAATTGTCGTAGGTAATCACGACATTGAAGCCGGACATCAGGTCTACGACAGGTTCAAAGAGGGCAACATCCCATATCTGGCAGCCAATGCTATTGTTGAGGGAAGTGAAGGAGAGCCCTATTTCGAGCCCTACACCATCGTTACGCGTAAAGGAATCAAAATAGCCGTCATCGGCATGACCAATGCCAATATCAAAAGCTGGCTCTCCGAAGAGCTATGGGAGGGAATTGATTTTCTTAAAATATCCGATATTGCACAGGATTGGGTAGATTATGTGATTGAGAAGGAGAATCCGCATCTTGTCATTCTTGCTTGTCATACGGGCAGTGGCCGCGGAGTTCCGGATATAGAAAATGAAGCGCGTTATCTTGCCTCCAGTCTCAGAGGAGTGGATCTGGTACTTGCCGGTCATGATCACCGTCCGGTAGCCGAGAAAATAGATAATCCTGAAGGAGAGGTGTTGCTGATTAATGCAGGTGACCGCGCATCACTTCTTGGGGAAGCTACATTTGAACTGGAATTCAAAGGGGGAGCAGTGATATCAAAGAGCGTCGCCTCGCGTCTGATTTCGATGGCTGATGTGATGCCCGATTCACGCTATTCGGCTCGTTTCAAAAAGGATTTCAAGGCAGTTTATGAGTTTGCAAATCGTGAAATTGGCAGGATTACCGAAGATATCTATTTTGCCGACGCACTCGTTGGCCCCTCATCATATATTGATCTTGTACATAAAGTGCAGCTGGATGTGTCGGGAGCCGATATTTCCATTACCGCGCCCCTTTCCGTCAATGGCTTGATCCCTGCCGGAGTCATCAGATATCAGGACCTGGTATTGCTTTACAGATTTGAAAACTCCCTTTTTGTGGTTGAACTTACAGGTGCTCAGATCAAAAACTACCTTGAACTCTCATACTACAACTGGGTAAACAATATCGGCCCGGCTTACAATTTCGATTCAGCTGATGGTATAATTTATCGTGTTAAAAAATCGGCGCCGAGAGGTTCTATGGTGGAAATCATCTCGATGAAGGATGGTTCGCCTTTTGATCCCGCCGGTACTTATACAGTGGCAATCTCCTCCTACAGAGCCAGCGGAGGCGGTAATCTTCTCATAGATGGGGCAGGCATCCACCCCGACTCTTTGCGGGTTATTGCAAAATATGGAGACATCAGAACTCTTATTGGTGAGTATATTGAAAGGGAGGGTATCATAGTGCCCGAAACTCCAACCAACTGGAGTTTTGTAAAATAAATCATTGCGGATAGGGGATTTTTATTTATCTTTGTACATTGTGTTATTATGGACGGAGAAGTGATCAATAGTTTGAAAGGCAAAATCGGGCAATTGATTGCAAGATGCGAAAAGCTCGAAAAGGAGAACGCACGCTTTTCGGAAAAGATCTCTTCTCTTGAAGCAACCAACGCAAAACAAATTGATATAATAAAACGATTAAAGGAACAGACAGAGAAACAACAATTGATAGAGGCATTCGGGAACATGCCGGACCGGATAGAGGCGAAGAGGAGGGTGTCTGCCCTCATACGTGAGATAGACAGATGTATAGATCTGCTTAATGACTAAACAATGAAACAACGCATTAACATAAGGATTGCAGGGAAAGAATTTGAGCTGGATGTTGAGGCGACGAGTGAAGAGAAGATACGTGAGGCAGTCAAAAGGATAAACCAAAGGATTTTTGAAAAATCAAATCTTTTCCCGATGGTGGCAAGAGATGAAATTTTGAGTATGATACTTCTGGAAGAAGAGGTCCGGTTGGTAGAATTTGAAACAGTTAGAGATAAGGAGAAAGAGAAATTATTGCAACAATTGCATACCCTTGACGAAAGATTGGGAGAGTATTTAATCGGCCGTTAGTTCCGCTCATTGCTGAAATCAACGCTAAACATCATCACGAGCCAACTCGATTGTTAAAAACAGGCCTCTTGTGACCCCGCAAGGGGGATTCCATTTATGGGACGTAGGAAGTTTGAGACAAATATCGGAGCTCAAATCTTATTTTATAAGATTTCTGATAGACCGGGGCTAACGGCTTTTCTATAAATTGTAAGTATTTCTGTTGTTCACTTTTTTCACAAAAAGAGGAATTGTTGAACTATTTATTACCATATACTTACAATTATGCTTACCACTATTATAATAACAGCGATAATTTCTGTGACAGTAGCCATTGGAGGCTATCTGTTCATAAGAAACGTCATATTGAAAAAGAAAAAAGAACAAATAATAATTGACGCTGAAAAAGAGGGCGAGGATATCAAAAAAGAGAAAATCTTCCAGGCCAAGGAGAAATTTCTCCAGTTGAAGAGCGAACACGAAGCTTTCATCAATGAACGAAATGCCCAGGTTCAGCAGTATGAAAATAAAGTAAAACAGAAGGAGCTTGTACTCAATCAGCAAAACTCCGAACTCGGACGCAAGCAGAAAGAGGTAGATAGTATCCGCGATAACCTCAAAACTCAACTTGATATTGTCAACCGCAAGAGTGAAGAGTATGAGAAAATGAGATGCGAAGTCATTACCAAGCTGGAAGAAGTGGCTGAAATGACTGCAACAGAAGCGAAAAACCAACTCTTGGAGAGCATGAAGGCGGAGGCGAAAACAGAGGCGATGTCCTATATCAGTGATATGATGGACGAAGCGCGTCTGACAGCGAGTAAAGAGGCTAAACGTATAGTTATCAACACCATCCAGCGCACTGCACCGGAAACTGCCATTGAAAACGCCGTGACTGTCTTCAATATTGAGAGTGATGAGATAAAAGGACGTATCATCGGTCGTGAAGGACGCAATATTCGCGCACTCGAAGCGGCTACAGGCGTTGAAATAGTTGTGGACGATACTCCCGAAGCCATTCTGCTCTCAGCATTCGATCCCGTTCGTCGTGAAGTGGCAAGACTTGCACTCCACCAGCTGGTAACTGATGGCCGTATTCACCCGGCACGTATCGAAGAGGTAGTGGCCAAGGTTCAGAAACAGCTCGAAGACGAGATTATGGAGACAGGAAAGCGAACCTGTATTGATCTGGGCATCCATGGACTACATTCGGAATTGATTCGACTGATCGGACGAATGAAGTACCGCTCCTCCTATGGACAAAACCTCCTTCAGCACTCACGTGAAGTAGCTAATATCTGCGCAACAATGGCTGCTGAACTCGGTCTTAATGCAAAGGTGGCCAAACGTGCCGGACTGCTGCACGATATCGGAAAGGTCTCTGATGAGGATCCCGAACTACCCCACGCATTGCTCGGTATGCGTATAGCTGAAAAATATAAGGAGAAACCCGAAGTTTGTAATGCCATTGGTTCTCACCATGAAGAGATGGAGATGAAATCCCTCATAGCCCCTCTGGTAATGGTGGGTGATGCCATTTCGGGTGCTCGCCCCGGTGCTCGCCGTGAAGTTATCGAGTCCTATATCAAACGCCTTAAGGATATGGAAGGCATTGCGCTTTCACATCCCGGCGTGACCAAGACTTATGCTATCCAGGCTGGTAGGGAGTTGCGCGTGATCGTTGGAGCCGAAGAGGTGTCCGACCAGCAATGTGAAGTGCTATCAGCCGATATTGCCCGCAAAATCCAGGAGGAAATGGTATATCCGGGTCAGATCAAGATAACAGTCATCCGCGAGACTCGCAGTGTCGCATTTGCAAAATAAATAATTATGGAAGAGAACAAAAACAAAGGTATCAGTATCACTCCCGAAGTGGCACGCGGCGTCTATTCCAACCTTGTATTTATCAACCACTCCAATTCGGAGTTTGTGCTTGACTTTATACAGGTGATGCCCGGAATGCTTCAGCCCAATGTCAACAGCCGAATTATCATGGCTCCCGAACATGCCAAACGTCTTTTGAAGGCACTTGAGGATAATGTAAGCAAGTACGAAAATAGTTTCGGTGAGATAAATATACGTGAGCCTCAACCTGCCAACGTTCCACCAATGGCATTTGGCGGAGAAGCGTGAAATAGTATGTAGTGTGTAGTATGTAGTGTGTAGTATGTAAAAGGGATTTAGTAGTTGGGATTTATGGAAAAGGAAGAAAGTTTTGTGATTTTTATATTTCCTAACAATCCCACAGGATTTGGAGTATCACAGAACTCTCTACATAAACCCAAAACTACTTCCGAACTCATAACTAACTACTAAAAAACTTACTCATAACTACTGACTACTTACTTGAAACTATAAAAATGGGGATCAGTTTGCTGACCCCCATTTTTTGGACTATTCGTATGTATTCCTTTACAGAATTTCAACGGCGTTCATACCCACCTTGATTGCTTTCTCATTCATTTCCATCAAATGATGATGTCGTTCAGGAAGCGACTTCCGAAGTCCTTTAACAATATTTTCCATAGTAACTATCGGCTTAGCCTTGAGGTAGGCGCCGAGAACAATCATATTGTAGGCCTTCGCGTTGCCCAGTTTTGCTGCCTCATCGACTGCTGCTATGCGACAAACTTTGATGTCTTTCCTCTCGGGATGACGTGTAATGCCGTTGGGGTCATAAATCAGGACTCCACCGGGCTTTACCCTACTTTCAAACTTATCCAGCGACTGCTGATTGAGTATGATTGCCGTATCAAATCTGCTGAGTATGGGTGAGCTGATCTTGTTGTCGCTGAGGATAACACTGACATTGCAGGTGCCACCGCGCATCTCGGGTCCGTATGAAGGCATCCAGGTAACTTCCTGATCCTGCATAATTCCACCGTAGGCCAAAATCCTGCCCATGAAGAGGACTCCCTGTCCTCCGAAACCGGCTATAATAATCTCTTCTTTCATATTAATCTCTTATTTTTATTCACATTAATCCAGATGGTATCAACGGTCCTTCAGATCTCCCAGGGGATAGAAGGGGAACATATTTTCCTCCATCCATTTATTTGCAGCTACCGGCGATGCTTTCCATCCGGAGTTGCAGGTGCTTACCACCTCAATAAAAGATGTACCTTTATCCATCATTGAGTTTTCAAAAGCTTTGCGGATTGCTCTTTTGGCCTTGCGTACTGCTCCCGGATTCTGTACGGATTGCCTGGTGACATAGCAGGTGCCTTCAAGCTGTGCCAGAAGCTCAGTGATTTTCAGTGGATAGCCGTTAAGTTTGGCGTCACGTCCGTAAGGAGTGGTGGCTGTCACCTGTCCAAGTAAGGTGGTGGGAGCCATCTGCCCTCCGGTCATACCGTAAATCGCATTGTTGATAAATATAACAACGATGTTTTCTCCACGGTTGCAGGCGTGCATAATTTCCGCTGTACCTATCGATGCCAGGTCACCATCACCTTGATATGTAAAGACATATTTGTCAGGCATGAGACGTTTGGTGGCAGTGGCAAGAGCAGGAGCGCGTCCGTGAGCGGCTTGCTGCCAGTCTATATTAAGATAGTTATAAGCGAATACGGAGCAGCCCACAGGCGAAATACCTATGGTCTTGTCCTGGATGCCCATCTCTTCAATAACTTCTGCAATAATCTTGTGGACAGTGCCATGGGAGCAGCCGGGGCAATAGTGCATGACTGCATCTTTCAGTACGGTACTCTTACCGTAAACCTTGTTTTCCGGTTTTATAATATCATTTATATCCATAGTCGCTATTATTTTTTGATAGTTTTGACAAATGCTTCATAAATCTCTTCGGGAGAGGGAACTGCTCCTCCCTGGCGGCCGTAGAAGTGTACGGGTACTCGGCCTGCGGCTATCCTACGCACGTCTTCTACCATTTGTCCGGAATTTAGTTCTACGGACATTATGCTTTTCATCTGGGGCACAAGTGCGTCGAGTGCCTTTTCAGGGTAGGGATAGAGGGTGATGGGGCGTAATACGCCTAGTTTGATGCCATCCTCGCGTGCTAGTTCAACTACATTCTCGCAGATGCGGGACATACAGCCGAATGCAACGATAAGGTGGTCTGCATCCTCCGTCCTATAAGTCTCGTATCTGGCTTCGTTTGCCTCGATAGTGGCATATTTGTTTTGCAGGTGAATATTGTGGCGCTCCATTATGTCTGCATCAAGGGCAAGTGATGTTACGATATTGCCCGGTCTGGATGCGGGTTTACCCAATGTAGCCCAGGAATCGCACAGGGCTCTCACCTCTTCATCGGTACGGCGAGGTTTAGCAGGGCGAAGTTCCACCTTTTCCATCATCTGACCCACTACACCGTCACCGAGAATCATTACGGGATTGCGGTATTTGAATGCGAGCTCGAATGATAAGTCCACAAAATCGTACATATCCTGTACGGTAGCGGGGGCAAGGACAATAGTCCTGTAGTCACCGTGACCACCTCCCTTTGTGGCCTGGAAATAATCACTTTGGCTGGGCTGAATGGTCCCCAGTCCCGGGCCGCCGCGCATTACATTAACTACCAGACAGGGAAGTTCGCAACCTGCGATATAACTTAGACCTTCGCACATAAGGCTGATGCCGGGGCTGCTGGATGAGGTCATCACCTTTTTGCCACAGCAGGCACCGCCATAGACCATATTGATCGAAGATATTTCACTCTCCGCCTGGAGCACTACCATACCTGTGGTTTCCCAGGGTTTTTCTAGCATCAGCGTCTCCATTACTTCCGACTGTGGGGTGATGGGGTAGCCGAAATAGCCGTCACAACCGCAGTTTATTGCAGCGTATGCGATGGCTTCATTTCCTTTCATTAAGATCTTTTCTGCCATATCTGTAATTTTAGATTTTAACACGATAAACCGTGATTACGGCGTCCGGGCAGACGGTAGCACAATTGGTGCAGCCGGTGCAGCTCTCCGGATTAGCCATGTATAAATAGTTGTAACCTTTACTGTTCACCTCTTTGGAGAGGGCGATAGTGCCGGTCGGACAATTTGGGATGCATACTCCACATCCTTTGCATTTCTCGGTATCCACCGTGATAGCTCCTTTGATTGCCATATGCTTTTAGTTTTATTGGTTTTTAAATATTTATTTGCTTGAAAAAAAATTGAATCCCTTGGTAACACCCTCGACGATTGCATTCCACCTGAATGCTATACCAATCAGGCAAATGATGCCTATCCATATAAGCGCCTTTGTGGTGTCGCTTTGGGCACGGTACCAGTTTCCAATTTTTTTAAACATACATTGTTATTTTTCTATCCTAATCCTGGCGTCCACGGCAGTAACGCTCTTTTGGTTACCCATGAGAGGATTTATATCCATTTCAAATATCTCCGGAGCACAACTGCAGAGTGCGGAAACCCGGCGGATGGTTTCATTGAATATGGCTTCATTGACTCCCTCCTGACCACGTACTCCCTCAATCAGTTTGTAGCTGCGCAGATGGTGAATCATCTCCTCTGCTTCAACTGCAGAGATGGGGGAGATGCCATACGAGATATCCTTAAGTACCTCAATGTAGATACCTCCGAGACCGCACATCACCAGATGGCCGAACTTATCTTCTCTCTTGGCTCCCACGAAGAGTTGGGTGCCGCTGATCATCGGCTGGAGCAACACTCCGATGCAGCCATCGATGCGCATCATACGTTTGTACTCCATTTCGAGGGTATGATCGTCGCAGATATTGAGCACGACTCCGCCTACATCGCTCTTATGCACCGGACCTACAACCTTCATAACCAATGGCCAGCCTATCTCCCTGGCCGCCTCGATGGCCTCGGGGTAAGTGGATACCACCAATTCCTTGACTCTGTTGATACCCGCGGCATCCAGGATTTCCTGTGTCTTTTCCGGAGTAAGGTAGCCGTTATCGCTGTTGTCTATGATTCTACGTATTTTCTCCTTGTCAACCGGCGGGTGCTCATTGCAGAGAATAGGCTCGGGGACGTTGACTATTTTTGCTAAGCAGGAGCCGAATATCACCTCTTCGGGGAATGTGATGCCACCTTTATCCCTAAACTGCTCTATCTCATCTTTAGCATTTACGATAGAGGTCAGGATGGGGAATATGGGCTTTTTGCAAACCTTTTGCTTCTCAAGTATTTTATCATATGCACCGTAGCTGGAGACAAGGCCGGGATTACCGAATATTACTGCCATGCTGTCCACATCGAAATCATTCTCACAGGCATCGATAATCTTGCCGAGCTGATCGGCAGTGCCGGTAGCAAGAAAGTCAATCGGATTGGAGACTGACGAACCTGGGTAAAGCTCACTGAGGAGCGCCTTGGCCTTCTCTCCCTTAAAATTGGGAATCTCTATGTCATTGGAAGAGAGCACGTCGGTAAGCATTACAGCCGGGCCTCCCGCATGAGTGATGATGGCCATCTTGCGTCCTTTAACCTGGTTGAACATCAGTATTGCAGCTGTAGTTACAAGTTCCATTCGACTGTAACATCTTATGATGCCCGCCTTGCGGAAGAGTGCGCTGACTGCCTTATCGGGTGAAGCCATTGCACCGGTATGTGAAGATGCGGCACGGGATCCGGCTTCGCTATATCCTGATTTGATTGCAACTACCCTTGCACCTTTTCGGTATAGCGAGTAGGCATGTTTGAGAAGCTTTTGGGGGTCATTGATGCTCTCAATGTAGAGCATTTTGACCGGTGCGCTCTTACCGTGGACATAAGATTGGTCGTAATACTCGAGCATATCTTCGACTCCGATTTGAGCGGAATTGCCGATGGAAAAAATAGATGCGAACTTCAGCCCGAGCTGTATCGCGAGCTCCAGGATGAATACGACAGTGGCTCCTGAGCCTGAAACTAAATCAATTCCCATGGGGGAGAGGCTCGGGATGGGTTTGGTGAAGACTCCCGTATATGCGGGGGTGATTACTCCGACACAATTGGGCCCTATGAGAGCGGCTCCAACATCGTTGGTCATCTCAACGATCCTACGTTCATATTCAGCTCCTTCCTCACTGTCCTCGGCAAAGCCTGCGGAAATGATGATGATGGCACCGCAGTTTTTCTTGTAGCAAAGCGTTTCTACAGTACCCACGCAAAATTTTGCCGGTATGGCAAGAATGGCAAGGTCAACTTCAGGAATTCCATCTATGTTGAGGAATGTCCTGCAGCCCCGGATTTCTCCTGATGCTTTGGGATTGACCACGTAAATATTACCTTTAAACCGTGTAGAAAGGAGATTTTCCAGAATGGCTCCTCCAGGCTTGTGAACATCTTCACTACCGCCTACCACGACAATGCTTTTGGGTGAAATCAGCTGTTTTGTGATCATCGAGTTCTAATTTAATATGGCAAAGTTATAAATTATTATCGAAAATATCAATAATAATTCAAAAACAATAATTAAATATGCTTTTTTATTACAAATTGTAACTTATTGCCTCATTTATTGTGACATATGGCAAATAATACCGTCATTATTGCGACAATATGGATATTTTTTGTTAATTTTGTTCAATTTTAGACATAAATTATATGAATACTATTTTGCTTAAGCATGTTGCCTTGAAGGGTAAACAAAAGGATATCCTCATCAAAGGCAACAGGATTGCAGTCATAGCAGACTCAATTCCCGTAAATGCGAAGAGAGAAATCGATTGTACCGGAAAAAGTGTCGTTCCCGGTTTTATCAATATGCATACTCATTCGGCTATGTCACTTATGCGTGGCATCAGTGAAGATGTTCCGCTGACGGAGTGGCTCAATAATATCTGGGCTGTCGAAAAAAATCTTCAAAAGGAACAGGTCTACTGGGGTGCCAAGCTCGCTATTCTTGAGATGATAAAAACGGGTACTACCTGTTTTCTCGATATGTACTGGATGTCGCCACAAGTGGCACAGGCTGTCGAGGAGATGGGTATAAGAGCTGTTCTCACGTATGTTTTCCTGGATCATTCGGATACTGAGAAGGCCGAGAAACAGAAGTCCGAATGTATTCGTCTTCACGAGCGTTCCAAATCGTGGCATAAAAGATGCAAATTCGGTATTTCAATTCACGCCGATTACACCGTTTCTCCGCACACGATGGTATGGGCCTCAGGTTTTGCTAAAGAGAATGGCCTGATACTTAATACACACATCTCTGAAACTGAGCGAGAGGTGCTTGCAGACAAGGAAAAATATGGCAAGAGTCCGGTGGTTTATTACGACTCTCTCGGAATCCTTGACTCCAATGTCATTGCAGCTCATGCGCTCTGGCTTGATGATGAGGATATCGAGATTTTTGCAAAACGCGGAGTTACAGCAGTCCACAATATCAACTCCAACCTCAAGCTCAGTTCGGGTTACAGGTTCAGGTATGGCGATTTGAAGGCGGCTGGAGTCAATATCTGCCTGGGTACCGACGGAGCTGCCTCTTCCAACAATCTCGACATGCGCGAAAGTATGAAGACCATGGCCCTGCTTCAAAAAGCATGGACGGGCGACACTACAACTCTCCCTTTGAATGAATTAATGGATGTGGCGACAATCAACGGTGCTCGTGCTTTGGGTATCGATGCAGGCAGAATAGAGGAGGGGGCCTATGCCGATCTGGTACTTGTAGGTACCCGATCCGAAGCATTTGTTCCGAATATCAATTTTGAAAGCAATTTCATCTACTCTGCCAATAGTTCCTGCATTGACACGGTAATTTGTGATGGTAATATCTTGATGGAAGGCCGCAAAGTGGCCGGAGAAGAGCAGATACTGGAAAAGGCTGATGAAATGGCCTGGAAACTTATAAATGCAAAATGAGATGATGGATAAGAGATTGACGGCGATTTACGAAGCCGCCGATTACCTCCGTGAGCGTACCGGCGGATTTGTGCCAAAAGTGGGTATTATTCTCGGCAGCGGCCTTGGCAAGCTTGCCGATTCCATAAAGGATCCTATCATTATCCCTTATGCCGAAATACCACATTTCT
>JAGONS010000050.1 GCA_017992915.1 Bacteroidales bacterium
CCGCCGTTTTGAAATTGTAGTCCCGTAATTAATATCGGAAGAAAAAACTCCTTACTTAATTTACAGACTATCTAATCTTTTTACAGTTTTTTTACCTCGTTATCTATCTCAAAATTTCAATGAACGTGCGTTTCTCGCCGAAACGGGCAGCAAAGGTAAACACTTTTTTTCAATCTCCAAATTATTTCGTAGTTTTGTTGAGTTTTTGTGAGAATAACTAAAAAAACTCTATACTACTTATGGAAAACAAGGAAAACAAGCCCCAAGGGCTGCCCGAAAACGCCTATCGGAAACTTAAAAAGGGGGAAGAATACAAGCCATTGTTGTCTCCAGACAAGAATTATCCCGAGATTACAGTATGGTCCGTGAGCATGGGAGTGGTGATGACCATAATCTTTTCAGCCGCAGCCGCATATCTTGGTCTCAAGGTAGGTCAGGTCTTCGAGGCTGCCATCCCGATTGCCATTCTGGCTGTCGGTCTTTCAAGCATACTTAAGAAAAACCAGGCCCTTGGCCAGAATGTGATAATCCAATCTATCGGATCCTGTTCAGGAGTAATTGTAGCCGGATCCATATTCACCCTGCCCGCTATCTATATACTCGGTCTAGATGTCAATTTCACCCAGATGTTCCTCAGTTCCCTCCTTGGAGGTGTGCTTGGTATTCTTTTCCTTATTCCTTTCAGGAAATACTTCGTAAAAGAACAGCATGGGGTCTATCCCTTCCCTGAAGCTACAGCCACTACTCAGGTATTGGTTAGCGGCGAGAGTGGAGGTAAGAGTCTCAAGGTTTTGCTCATCGCGGGCCTGATCGGTGGACTTTACGACTTCATAGTGGCCACCTTCGGAGCCTGGGCAGAAACCATCACAACAACCGTTACCCGCTGGGGTGCGGCCATCGCGGACAAGACCAAAATAGTACTCAAACTCAACACCGGCGCAGCGGTACTCGGTCTGGGTTATATCGTAGGACTCAAATATGCTTTTATCATCTGCTGCGGTTCTCTGCTCGTATGGCTGATCATCAACCCTATCCTGGCTGCCGGTTTCTCCGGAGTCGATATTTTCGGCATGACTTTCTCTGCAGCCCTTGGACAGATGTCTGCTGATGAGATATTCAGGACCTACTCCCGTCTGATTGGTATCGGAGGTATCGCCACTGCCGGTATCATAGGTATCATAAAATCTTCAAAGGTTATCGGTTCTGCTGTAAAGCTCGCTATAGGCGAGTTTAGCAGGAAGGGGGACGGAGAGAAAGTAGAAGTGAAACGCACCGATCAGGATATCTCCATGAGGAGTATAGTTCTGGGTATAGCTGTAGCACTGCTCGGAGTCTTTGCATTCTTTGCCTTCGGTGGAGTGGTTAACACTATCTGGCAGGCACTTGTAGGAATGCTGGTAGTAGCGGTCATAGCCTTCCTCTTCACTACTGTAGCTGCCAATGCTATAGCTATTGTAGGCACAAACCCCGTCAGTGGTATGACCATCATGACGCTGATTATCACAGCGCTGGTACTTGTAGCTACAGGACTCAAGGGCAATGCCGGCATGGTAGCCTCGCTGCTGATCGGAGGGGTGGTCTGCACGGCGCTTTCCACCGCAGGTGGTTTTATCACCGACCTCAAGATTGGATACTGGATAGGTACCACCCCTGCAAAGCAGGAGAAATGGAAGTTCCTCGGTGTGCTGGTTGCAGCCGTAACTGTAGCCGGAGTGGTGATGGTTCTCAACAAAACCTACGGATTTGTGGGTGAAGGTGCACTTGTGGCTCCTCAGGCTAATGCCATGGCAGCCGTAATCAAGCCGATGATGGAGGGAGGCAGCGCTCCCTGGTTCCTCTATGGAATTGGAGCGGTCATAGCTATTATACTTACCTTCTTGAAAGTGCCGGCGCTTGCATTCTGTCTGGGTATGTTCATCCCCATAGATCTCAACCTCCCGCTACTCCTCGGCGGAGCCATTGCCTGGTTCGTAAGCACACGCAGTAAGGATAAAGAAGTTAACGCTGCACGTAAGGAAAGAGGTACCCTTATCGCTTCCGGATTTATCGCCGGTGGCGCACTTATGGGAGTTGTGAGTGCAATACTCAAGTTTGCGAAGGTAGACTGGTTCCTCACCGAGTGGAATGCAACCTACGGCGAAGCCATCGCAATCATACCGCTTATAGCGCTTGTTATATATATGATAATGGCATCTATGAAAGTTGAAAAACAGAAATAATATGGAAAGTGTAAAAGAAAAATTTCTAAGATATATCTCATTCGACACCCAGTCTGACCCTGAATCGGAGAGTCAGCCGTCAACTGCAAAACAGCTTGCGCTCTCAATGCAATTGGTACAGGAACTCCGCGATATGGGGATAACCGATGCATCCCTCGACAAAGATGGCTATGTGATGGCCTCCATCCCCTCCAATATTGAGAGAGAGGTTCCGGCGATCGGCTTTATCGCGCATGTGGATACTGCACCGGATGCACCCGGAAATGATATTAAACCACAAATTGTGGAAAAATATGACGGAGGGGATATTCTGCTCAACAAAGAGATTGATCTCTATCTCCGAGTAAAGGATTTCCCCGAAATGCTGCAATACAAAGGGCAGACACTTATAACCACAGACGGGACAACACTGCTCGGAGCCGATGATAAAGCCGGCGTTGCTGAAATAATGTGCGCCGCAGAATATATAATGTCGCTCCCTGAGATACCTCACGGACCCATCAAGATCGGCTTTACTCCAGACGAGGAGATCGGGCGCGGCGTAGACCACTTTGATGTAAAGAAATTCGGTGCTAAATATGCATATACGTTGGACGGAGGCCAGATCGGAGAACTCGAGTACGAGAACTTCAACGCTGCCAGCGCAAAAATATTTATCCAAGGATGCAATATCCACCCGGGTTATGCCAAAAATAAGATGGTGAATGCTATGCTGGTCGGCATGGAGCTTAACGCCATGCTGCCGGTACAGCAGAGACCGGAGTTCACTGAACATTACGAAGGGTTCTTCCATATTACCGGATTCAATGGGACAGTGGAAACTGCCACCATGCAGTATATTATCCGCGACCACAACATGGAGCTCTTTAATCAGAAAAAGGCCCTTATGACCTCCTGCGTTGATTTCCTTAACACCAAGTACGGAGACATCATCACTCTGGAATTGAAAGACCAGTACTATAATATGCGTGAAGAGGTCGAACCGCACTACCACATAATCGACAAAGCGGTCAAGGCTATGGAACTTGCAGGGATCAAACCCAACATCAAGCCTATCCGCGGAGGAACTGACGGCGCAAGACTCTCATTTATGGGACTCCCCTGCCCCAATCTCTTTGCCGGTGGCCACAACTTCCACGGCAAACTCGAATTTGTGCCGGTAGAGAGTATGGAAAAAGCAGTGCAGGTGATACTCAATCTGATATCGCTTTACGCAGCGGAGTAATGGCATGGAAAAACCTATTCTCAATACACATAACAAGGAAGATCACCCGCCTGCGCATACCGCCGAGCATATACTCAATGGCACTATGGTAAAAATGTTCGGTTGTGCCCGCTCATACAATGCCCATATTGAACGCAAGAAGAGCAAATGCGACTACAGGTTGGAAAAAGAACCCACTGCTGAAGAAATTGCCCTTATCGAAAAGAGAGTAAACGAGGTGATAGCGTCCAATCTGGATGTGACTGAAAGCTTTCTTACGCAGGAAGAGGCAGCATCCATCGTGGACCTGAGCAAACTCCCAGACGATGCCTCCGAAATGCTCCGCATTGTACGGGTAGGTGATTATGATGCCTGCGCCTGCATCGGCGCACACGTGCGCAATACACGAGAAATCGGTACATTCAAAATTATTTCGGCCGATTATGATGATGGTCGTTGGCGTTTACGTTGGAAGATAATTCAGGAGTAAAACAAAGAGACCGACTAAACTTTTAGCCGGTCTCAATAATTTAGGGGTATCAACTATTTTACTTTCCATCATAGACTCCCGCGAAAAGCATTACGCCGGAAGATTTTTCCACTATGGTGTAAACAAATGGATGGTCTGCAAAGAATTTAACCATTTTGGGTTGACCGGGGGCAGCAGTCCGTTCAATCATTACCGCAGTGGCGGCTCCCGCCTCCGTACCCCATTCGGCTACAGATATACGTGCCTTTTGAATAACCGAGCCGATTTTAAAACCATGGATGTCGGAATGGTAAAGCATTTTATCGAATTGGGCATTATTGTCAAAAGCCCGACTAATACCTAAGGCCTTTAACATATCCGTAAGCTCGTATTTATTCTCTAACTCAAACTTGGGAAGATGGAGGTTTACAATGGCATCTTCAGACATTGACGACATGGCCTCAGAAAATTTTTCAGAAGTAAGAGATGAGAGCAGTTGACTCAAACCATTGCCACCTTTTATATCAGGCAGAATGATATACATAGCAAACTTACCGTCAGCATACGGAAGCTCTACAATTCCATTGTTTCCCACTTTTCCGTAACGGAAACGCCTTGAAGCGACCATATAATCGACCTTGCTTTCTCCTCCACCATCCAGGTAGAATGGCTGCGATTTCTCTGTTAATTCACTGTTGAACATGGGTGTATCCCTATTCCCACTCCATTTTGCCTTGAAATAAAGTGCGTTGAGGATTGCGGCGACAAAATCTCGTTTAATATCCGATTCCTGGAGGAATGGAAAAATAAAACCATTGGTACTGCGATATGCCCATTCATTGATCCTGTCAACCACCAATTTCGGATTTGAAGCATTCACATACTCCACGGGTGCATAGTACATCTTTTCAGCCGTGTTGCGGAAAGCATCCTGAACACTGAATTCTTCATTTACAATAACTGCGTCAGTCAACTTCAATTCGACATCTTTGTCAAGTGCAGGCAATTGATTGAGCAAAAGGTTACAATACTTGTTTAGAGCCTGCTGGTCTTCACCATATCCCAGGGTTCCGATAATCTCCGAAGCCGTTTCGCCGCTGGCACCGTTCGCAGTAATGGCTAGGGCATATTGCAAACTTAGTGGAGAATAAATAATACCCTTTTTTTCTTTTTCGTATAGAGACTTCAAACTCTTTATAGCAAAAGCATTTCCTGAGTTGGCATATCCCTTTTGCTCCTCACTCAATGTCACTTTTGTTATGGGAGCATCCGGAGTGGGAGAAACAATTTCTATGGGATTTTTCACCCGTGGAACATCGCTCTTTTCACATGCTGAGAAACCAAGAGCAACAATAAAAATAAATAATGTGATTTTGATCTTGTTCATAATTGTTATTCTATTATTTTCAATATTCTCAATAGTTATTAAATAAAAACTCTTGTCGTTTACTATATATACGCAGCCAATCATTAAATACTTCCTTTAAGTACTAAATTAATTTTTTGATTGTTTTGGAAGTATTTCTAGTTATCTTCGTATATATGTATAGAAAGGCATAGAGTGAAAGATAAGAATCTCGCTAACCGTGATGCCCTACTTGCAGCCAAATGTACTAAAGGTGACAATAGGGCAAGGGAGCAGCTGTATAAGGATTATGCGGCAAGGGTGTATATGCTCTGTATGAGATATACCGGAGATTTTACTTTAGCAGAGGATCTAATGCAGGACTGCTTTATTAGGATCTTTGATAACATTCGAAAGTATGATTCCAACAAGGCATCGCTTAAAACTTGGATATCGCGTATTACGGTTAATCTCTTGATTGATCATTTAAGGCGGAATAAGAAATTTACTTTCGTATCAATAGATGAACAGAGATTAGATGTTGTGGAACCGGAGTATGATAGTCTGATTCATGTTCCTCAAGATGTCATATTGAAAATGATTGCAGATTTACCTGATACTAAAAGGACTGTATTTAATCTATTTTGTCTGGAAAACTACACCCACAAAGAGATAGCAGAGCTATTGGGAATAAAGGAGAAAACATCATCATCAATCCTCTATAAAGCGAGAGTTATATTGGCGGCCAAGGTAAATGCATATATTAAGGAGAAAGGCTTATGAAAACCGACTTTGACAAATACATCTCCGATCAGGTACAAAACATTGAAGAAAATCTTCAAGTTGGTAACTGGGAGAAATTCCAAACGGACTATGCCAGACATAGGCGCGTTAAGACAGTACGTTTCATAATACCTGTAGTTGCCGCAGCAGCTGCTATAATAATATTGTTATTGTCCATTACCGATAACATAGACAACAGACCTCTACAGATACGCAACAATTATCTCTTGATTGCCGAAAATACTCCAACTATTAGTACCGAGATCCCTGCTTTTAGAAAAATATTTATGCCTTCACTTAAGCGTGAACATCATGAACCTACAATATCCGACAACTTGCATATCACAGATTCTCAACAGCAGATTGATACGGACACTTTAATCCGGGAGAAGAGTGAGTCTGAAAAGTTTGAACCTCCGACAAAAAGGGATACCACATATCAATCAATTCCTTCCTACGACTATTTTGAAACCAACAACGCTACAGCATATATTCCCCCAAAAAGTTCTCCTAAATTATCAATAGGTGTGTCAGGAGGCCCGGGCTTGTCAAGTCTCGGCCTGATTAATGAACCCATAGGGATTTATCATCTTAGAACAGCCCCTCCAACTGAAAGGCCGAGAGAAGATAGTGATCTCGGAAATACAAGAGATAGTATCCTAATGGAAAAACCTGTGGATAATATTGTGGCCGGCAAGATAGAAGAGGTAAGTTATAAGCATAAACCTCCAATTACATTTGGCATTTCGTTGGGAATCAATTTTACTCAAAGACTTGCACTTATTACCGGATTGGATTACTCATTATATCTTTCAGAAAAAGTAATTAGTTATTCCGACAAAATCAGTAGTGAAATACAACAACTCCATTATTTGGGATTACCCTTGAGATTAAACTACACAATTTATTCAAAGAATTCATTTGAATGGTATGCCGGTGGAGGTGTAAAAGTAGAAAAATGCATATATGCCAAATCAGGAACTACAGTCCTAAAGGAGTCTAACTTCTTATTATCCGGATTACTGACTACAGGAATTCAATACAATATTACACGCAACTTCTCGATATATTGCGAACCATATTGTAGTTATTTGTTTTCGGATACACGACTGTCTTCATATCGCAGTGAAAATCCTTTTGAGATATCAGCAAAGCTCGGCATCAGAGTCAATTTATGAGGTGCACCGCAGCGCTTCTGCGCTGTTTTGGTTCCCCAAGGGAAACAAAGTTTAGTTCTGAGTATGTAGTGTGTAGTGTGTAGTGAAGGCTGATTGAAGTCTCCACAAAAAAAAAGCGACCCAAAGGTCGCTTTTCTTGTGGAGATAGTCGGAGTCGAACCGACGACTTCCTGCTTGCAAAGCAGGCGCTCTAGCCAACTGAGCTATACCCCCGAATGTAGTCTCTACTGGAGTTGAACCAGTGACCTCTACATTATCAGTGTAGCGCTCTAACCAACTGAGCTAAGAGACTATATAATAAAAGGAAGACAAAAAGCGAAACGCCTTGTTGTATCAAGTCAAACTCCAAAAAGGAGGTGTTCCAGCCACACCTTCCGGTACGGCTACCTTGTTACGACTTAGCCCCAGTTATCAGTTTT
>JAGONS010000051.1 GCA_017992915.1 Bacteroidales bacterium
GCTGTCAACCTGTTGAACCGTATAGATGAATCCAAAGCCCAGTCCTGGAATAAACAGTACATTAAAGACGCCTTTAAAGATCACGTTCACCGTTACGAGCGACTCGGCACTTACACCTCTCCTGATGGGGAAAAACTTGATGTTCTTATTGTGCATCTCGCTGAGGGATCAAAACTCGAACGTGCCCGCACTGCCATCCGTAACTTTGTCGCACATCATCTCAAGACACGCGATGAAAAGGATGCAGCCCTCGTGGCCTTTGTTTCACCCACGGAGAAGCAATGGCGTTTCTCCTATGTCAAGATGGAATATGCAACAGTCGAAAAGGATTCCGGTAAAATCGGGGTAGAAGAACGACTCACCCCGGCCCGGCGCTTCTCCTATCTTGTGGGGGAAGGAGAAAGCTGCCATACCGCTCAAACACGTTTCCTCGGCCTCCTGCAGAACATGCACGTTGATCCGAAGCTTGCTGATATTGAAAATGCTTTCAGTGTCGAGGCTGTCACAAAGGAGTTTTTTACCAGATACGCCCAATTATTCGGAGAAATTCATAAGGCCCTCGAAAAGATTATTGAGAAGGAAAAAGCCCTGCAAAAGGAATTTGCTACAAAGAGCATCAACCCCGTGGACTTTGCCAAGAAACTGATGGGTCAGATCGTCTTTCTCTATTTCCTCCAGAAGAAGGGCTGGCTTGGTGTGATGAAGGGACAGGGGTGGGGCAGAGGCCCCCATGACTTTCTCCGAAGGCTTGCAAATAGCGAATACGGGAAATACAACAATTTCTTCAACGACATTCTGGAGCCTCTGTTCTATGATACTCTTGCCACCGACCGTGGCCATGAGGCCTGGTGCATGCATTTCAACTGCCGTATCCCCTTTCTGAACGGGGGTCTCTTCGAACCATTGAGCAACTATGATTGGCGCACAACCGATATCCGTCTGCCTAATCGCCTCTTCACCAACAATGACTTTGTTGAGGAAGGCATAACAGGCACCGGCGTACTCGATGTCTTCGACCGCTACAACTTTACGGTCAACGAAGCCGAACCGCTGGAAAAGGAAGTAGCCATTGATCCGGAGATGCTGGGCAAGGTCTTTGAAAACCTGATCGAAGAAAACCGGCGCAAAGGCCTTGGGGCATATTACACCCCGCGCGAAATCGTTCATTACATGTGTCAGGAGAGTCTCATCAATTATCTCGACACCACACTGAACAAGGATAAAGAGACGGTCCCAAGAAAGGACATTGAGACCTTCGTCCACCTTGGTGACCAGGCAGCACACTACGAAGCAGCACGGCTGTCAGGTACAAAGACCTATGCCCCGGAATTACCCGGCACCATTGAAACCCATGCTCGGCTGATTGATGAAAAACTGACCGACATTACTGTTTGTGACCCTGCCGTTGGTTCAGGCGCCTTCCCCGTAGGGATGATGACGGAAATTGTCCGCGCCCGTTCTGCCTTGACACCTTATTTTAACGACATCCATGAGCGCACCCCCTATCATTTCAAACGCCATGCCATCCAGAGTTGTCTCTACGGGGTTGACATCGATCCCAGTGCCGTGGAAATCGCCAAGCTCCGTCTCTGGCTTTCGTTGTTGGTGGATGAGGAGGATGTCCAGCAGATCAAACCCCTGCCAAATTTGGATTACAAGGTGGTGGCCGGAAATTCACTCCTCGGTGTCGAGAGAAATATTTTCAATGATGCTGTATTCCAGGAACTTGAGAAACTAAAGCCACAATACTTTGATGAGACCGACCCGAACAAAAAGGCATCGCTCAGACAAAAAATAGATGAACTGATTCATGAGCTTACGAATGGCAAAGAGACATTTGATTTTGAGATATATTTCTCGGAGGTGTTTCATAAAAAAGGTGGATTTGATGTAGTAACTGGAAACCCACCTTATATTTTGTTACAAAATCTCAATAATTCTAAAAATTATTATAGCAAATTAATTTCTAAATTTTACTGTGCACAATACAAAATAGATACATATCATTTATTCACAGAGCTGAGTATCCACCTATTGAGCAACTGTGGAGTTTTGGCTTTCATTACACCCAATACTTTCCTTAAAAACAAGCACACAAATAGATTGCGAGAAATCATTGTCTTAAATACTCGATTGTGCAATATAGTTTTGTTCTACGTTCCCGTATTTGAATATCCATCAGTTGATAACTTGGTTTTTGTATGCCAAAAAAAGTTGTTATCAAGAACTCCTAATTTATTTAAAATACACGAAATAAAAAGTTCGAATTTCGAGGAAGAAGTTAAGACGTTCAAAATATTTCCCCAGAAAAATATTTTGCCACCAGAATATATTTTTGCTTTAGACTCTTCCGATGAAGATAATGAACTTTTGGGAAAGATAGAAAATGGCTGCAAATTTCTTGGAGAAATTTGTGGAACTTATTTTGGTATCCAAACATTTGATAGGCAAAAATATGTTTTGCCATTACCAGCAAACGAGCACTTTAAACCAGTTATTGATGGGGGAAACGTGTTTAGATACCAACTTATTCCTCCCGTTGAATACGTAGACTATCGTCCTCAAAACATTAAAAGTGGAGGAGATGAGGAAATCTACAAAAAAGAACGAATCGTGGTTCGGCAGATAGGTAAATATCCCGAGGGTGTTCTGTGTCCTCCCCGAATCCTTACTCTGAATACGATTTATAATATCTATCTCAAGAGTAAATTTTATTATATTGAGTATGTACTTGCCATTGTCAATTCCAGTCTTATTCGTTTTTACTGGCTTAAACGTTTCTATGACAATAAAAAAACGTTTCCAAAAATCAAGAAACAGCCTCTCGAATCAATTCCTATCAAGAATATAGAATTACATGTGCAGAAATCTATTGTCAATTTAGTTCACCGTATACTCATAGAAAAGCAAATAGACCCAAAAGCTGATACAATGGAATCAGAGCGCGAAATTAACCGCCTGATTTATGAGTTGTATGGATTGACGGAAGAGGAAATCGCCATCGTGGAGGATATTCATCTATAGATTAGTTGGCCAAATTTAATTGATAAAACTGAGGAGGATAAATTATGTCGGAAAAGCTTCAGACATTTGCTGTTTTTGCTTCATTCATCCTTTCTGAACTTTATAACCAATTTCCTCTTATTGCTCACATTGACAGGAATCGTGCGCTGAAAACACTATTCCCCTTCGAGGAATTTATTGGTATTCGAACAAAACTCCAGACACAAGAGACTTATCGAGAGATATTAGAAATTATCCTTCAAAGTGATAATCCAGAATTTACAACAGACGATCAAGAAAAGCTCCAAAACGTATTATTGAAAGAGGAAGGTATTAAGAAAGACGAAGAACTTCGAGAGCAGATTATGGAGTTGGAGCAAATAAGAAAAAACTTAGATCTTGTTCTGGAAGGAACAATAGCCTTTCTGGAGGCAGAGGGTTATATTCGTAACCATGATGAAGCATGGCAGCTTACCGAGAAAGGCTTTACCCATTTGAATAAAAAGTTTACTGAGGGTGCAATTGCAGACGCGAATGAAACTCTAATATCAAAAATCAAAGAGCAATTTCTGAACCCATCAAAGCTTGGGGCACAAACTCTTTTGCAGATAATTAGTACTATGGCTAGTAATATATCATGATTGGTTTCGGCAACCCTCGTTCATTGTTATAAGTTTATAATGAAGTTGGCTGTAAGGACAGGAGGTATGACATCGTAACACTGAGACCATCCAATAAGATAAACCAATCTGATCTCAAGAAAACAGAAATCTACGAGAGAGAATTGCAGAAGTATCCTTTATTACAAAATTATCTCGGAGATGTGATTACAAAACTGGTCTTTCAACTGGCTAACCCCCTGTCAATTGGCCTAATCAGGGAAATGTTTGACGGCGAAATAAGTGAAGATGCTTTGAATTCCGTAATTTCTCTAATTGGTGAGGATAATTTTAAGAATATCTGCGAAGAACTCTTGAGCAAGAACTGCTCTTCTCAGCCCGCCTTCGAGAGGGAATATTTTTCTTTATGGGGAGAAGTGATCGCATTTCGGGAGCTACTTCCGGACTTCCCATCCTTGCGGAAAATTACCACGATAGGCGACTGGCAAGAGGATGATTGCACCATCTCGGTCAAAACCATTTTACCTTTAGATTTTAATCACATGATCTTTGAAAACATTTTTCTTAGCCTCTTCCACATCGAAGAATTTTCAGTTCTCGACCGATTTGGCGACATAACGATTGTCGATTTACAGGGTGTCGACGATAAGTTTATTATTTTTACTGTTGATATACTCCAGAAACATATCATGAAGATTCTAAACATGCTCACAGCAAGGGGATCGGAAAGCTGCCATACGTTAGACTGTCCTATTACCGGAGGAAACCGTACTATCAAGATAGAGGGGTATATGTATAATGGCGGCAAAAAGGCCTCAATTTACATCAAAGAGGAAAGAAACGGAAGTCGGAGCATTCAGCTAAACCTGGCGGAGTTAAGGGACGTAGCTATATCGATTCGGTATGACACTGATGGTTATTGGGCAGGAACCGCAATTGATTGGGCAACGCTTGATAGAAAAATAGACGAAAAACTTGTCAAATTTGACAAAGCTGTAAAGCAAGTGCGTGATCCTCATAAGTTCCTCGGTTGTATCCCGATCCTCACCCATCCAAGCCATATGAATTATCTACGTTCACAACACATCGCAATCGAAAACCATCTACGGGGAATGATAGACAGCAGAACCTATCCTATCCTTGTCTTCTTTATGCCTCAGATTCCCTTCCGGGGAGATGAGGCCATTCGCATAGAGTCAAGTTTATTTTCTTCTTGTCCGTGTCGAGTAAAGGATCAAAAGCAACCCAAGGGGAATAAAGGTTAAATACAAACAAGGAATAGAAGAGAATTAGATTGCACCCATGAAAATAAGGCCCATAATATAGGCGGAAGAGAGAGGATACGGAAGGACGATGAAATTCAAAGAATCTGAAAAACGGGAACTAAAAAGGTCGACATCCGAGCTGAAAGAAGCGGTTGTCTCCATTGCTGCCATCCTGAATAAGCATAGAGAGGGCAAGGAGTTTTATCTGGTGCCAACGGCAAGGTATCGTAAAGACTGAATGCCTTAGCTAAAGAGGTAATATTATGACTTCAGGAAAGAAGACCATCAAAGATGAGATCATTGAGTTTGCACAGGGCCGTTACTATTTTCGATTGGACGAGCTTCGGCAGAGCCTCGTCAATCAGCACCCGAGTTTCAGTAATGACACATTAAAGAAAACGCTCTATCTGTTGAAGAAAGCCGGCAGGATCTTTGATGCAGGAAGGGGCTGGTATTCCACGATTGTACGGGAGTGCCGGTTGGACAAGGCTCCGGTCGAGGAAATGGAACAACTCATAAAACGGTTATTCCCTTTCCTCGACTTTCGATGCTGGAGCACCCTCCAGTTGCGGGACTATTTTCATCATATGCCGAACCGGTTTGTCAGTTTTGTTTACAGTGACATTGATTCCCTCCAGGCGGTAAAAGACCTCTTAGCAGATCACAATTACAACACCTATCTCAACCCTCTCAAGCAGGAGGCACGTAAATTCATTGAGTTGCGAGAGAAGACGGTCATATTGAGACCCCTGGTCGTGTACAGGAGTGCCCGGAGCATGCCTGCGCTTGAGCCCGAGAAGGCTATTGTGGACCTATATCTGGAAACGGAACTGACAAATCTCCTGGACAGAGAAGAGTACCGAAGACTCTTTTTGGCCCTTATCCGCTCATGCCGCATCAATGTTGCCGCTATGCTTGATTATGCGCGAAACCGGAAAGTCAGCGATGCAATCAGAATAATTATCGAGGAGGTTAATTCCACCAAGGCGCCATAATACTGAAAGAGCGCCTTAGTGGAATATTGCACTGCATGATCGACAAAACATGCTTCGAAGCCGGTTTCATCCAGAGAATGAGTAAGGAATACAGGTTTGATCCCGGTCTTATCGAAAGAGCTATTTACGCTTTTCAGTTGCTTGGCGGGCTCGTGGATAGAGGAATTGATCTCGTGTTTAAAGGCGGAACAAGCCTTATGCTCGTACTGCCTGAACTGAGGAGATTTTCCATCGATGTCGATATCATTACGAAGGATAAAGACAAGGTGTTACACCATGCTTTTAACGACCTTGTCGCCGATGGAATCTTTTCAAGGTGGGAGGAGGATGTCAGGCCGGAACGCGGAAAGGTGCCGAAACTCCATTACAGATTCTATTATTTTTCCAATATTGCGAACAAAGAACTGTATATCCTCCTTGATATCCTCAATATAGATGTTCCCTATCAGCATGTAATAATAAAGCCTATCGCCTTGCCCTTTTTCACCTGTGCCCGCGAGGTGCAAGTCAAGGTCCCCACGATCAATGGTCTTGCGGGTGATAAACTGACGGCCTTTGCGCCGACCACAATCGGCATACTTTACGGACAGGGAAAATCGATGGAAATAATCAAACAGTTATTCGACATCGGTGCTCTTTTCAACGGCATAACAGATCTGAATGAAGTAGGCGAAACCTACAGACATATTGCACAGCAGGAAGCATCATTCCGGAATTTGAATCAACCAATGGAGGATTTCCTGGATGACACCGTGAGAGCATCGTTTCTCATTTGCCAACTGGACTTTCGAGGTTACACGGAAAACGAGCAGACTCGGGAATTGAGGGATGGGATCGGCAGGGTCAGGAGCCACATCCGGGACGGGCGATACACGATCACCCATGCAAAAGTGGACGCCTCAAAAGCAGCGTGCCTCGCCTCCCTCATAAGAGGGAACCGCCCTGGGCTGGATATGGAAACGTTACGTCAGGAAATTGATAATGTAGATGCGTTACAACATGAATCGCTGCCCACCGAATACAGGATTCTGGAGAAGTTCAAAAAGATCACTCCCGGCAATTTCTATCTTTGGTGGGTCGCTCTTGGAGGCGGAGTCTAAAAAAGCTACCGCACGTGAGATAGGGGGCAGCCATAAGAAAGGAGAGCTGGAGGTTATTATGCTAAAAGATCCGATTGTAAATGAAATCAGGAAGGCCGGTGAGCAACTGGCCAGAGAGGCAAATTACGACCTGCATACATTTTTTGAGAATATGAGGGATAGCGAGAAAAAGAGCAAAGACAAGGTTGTTTCAAAAATAAAATACAAAGCATCCTCAAGACTCAATGGTGTTGTGCGTGAAAAATAAAACCCAAAGTAATTTTAAAAACACCTTAAAGGCGTGAAGGCTGAAGGTGGATAGACTCAAGGAAAAGGTATAAAGGTAATCAGAAATACTAAAAAGGGGAGGAAGTAAGATGGCAACTAAGAAAACAGTTGAAAGTCCGGAGTTTATGTACCTGCCTCTGGAGAGCATTATTGTGGAAGAACAGATTCGCTCAGGGATCGATACAGAGAACGAGTCCTTTAAGGCCCTTATGGAGTCTATCAAAGACCGGGGTGTCCTAAATTCCGTAATTTGTAATTCGTAAATAGAAAGTAGCGGTTAGAGATCGAGGGTCAGATAATTGCCATAAAGCGGTGAGAGGGACATCCTTCATTATTTCAATTGAGAAT
>JAGONS010000052.1 GCA_017992915.1 Bacteroidales bacterium
TGCGGAGATTGCCTTTTGCATCGTCCCCATCATACTGCCAATACATTATGCCTTTCATACCATTTCTGTGAAGCCATTCCCCTTTAAGAGCAATGCTTTTCGCATTGTCGTAACCGCAATAGAAACTGTTGTTGGATTTGAGTGTTACATAGGGGACACTTGCATTAACATCGAAATTATCAATCTTGTAAACATTGGGATCGAGAGAGAGGATTCTGTCGTAATTGATGGCTGTGGGTGCGGTGCTGAATGAGCGGCGGCCGTAGAACGGTATGCCAAGTACCAGTTTGGAGGGTTTGACACCGGCATCAAGGTAGGCGGCGAGAGCTCTTTCGCAATCGACATAGGCCCTTGGAGAGTTGATTGCAGAGTGGTGGTTGGGTGCGGCATCCATATCATAGGTCATGACATTTACAAAGTCCACATAGGGGTCCACGGCAGCGATGTCGATATATCGCCAGCCTGTGCTTATTGCAACCTTGTCTTTAACATATCCGGCATATGAAAGGATATATTTGTCACCCAGAGTTTCACGAAGCTGTTTCATCAGCAAAACGTGATTTTCAGTATCAATGCTGGGGTCGCAGGCGTGTCCGCTCCAGGAAAGGCCCGGAAATTCCCAGTCGATATCAATACCGTCGATGCCCCATTTTTCCAGAAAAGCCTTGCAATCTTCTGCGAACTTCTTTCTTCCCGCTTCAGTACTTGCCATTGCAGAAAAACCGCCGCCCTGTTTGTTGTCGGAGTTGGAGACGGTATGGGAAAAAGAGAGAGAGATTTTTAGGTCGGGATTGACCTTTTTAAGTTCCACTATCGTTTCGAAACGAGACTGGCTCCCCTGGAGTTTAAATCCGTTGTAAACACCATCCACTACATAAAGTTCCGCGAAAGCGTAGTTTAGGTGTGTCATAATGTTGGGTTCGGGTATTTTTACTCCCCAATATGTGACATAAGCGCAAACATTGCGTCCCTCAATTTTTGCATATGGTACAAATGGAGCCTCCGGCTCACCATTATTAGGGGTGTCAGGTTCGTCGGGATCGATAGGGTCTTTGTGACAGGATGCTACTGCAAAAGCACAAGCCAGGGCTATGATGAGTGTCAGTAATTTCTTAAGTTTCATCTTCAATAATATTATTTTAAATATCTCTTTTCGCAATCGCGTTTGAGTGCAGGTGTGATGTCTTTGCAAAGGGTGTGGCACTGCATGGAGAGGGTATACATCCTTCCTACGCAGAAATTGACTTGTTTGCAGGCACTGCAATGGTTTTTATCTTCGCGAAGCTTGTTTACGAAATCGGTATCCCTGATAAGGGCGCGTGCAATTTGCACCATTTCAAATCCGGCATCCATGATTTCATCAATGCCGCGTCTGGAAATTGCACCTCCGACATAGACCAGCGGGAGGTCGAGTACCTCGCGGAACTTTTTGGAGTCCTCCAGAAAATAATTTTCTTTGAATGGAACTGTGGGAGCTATAAAACGGCCGACCATGCGTACTCCAAGCTTGAGCCACCATTGCCTGAGGGGCATATAGTGGGCGATAGCCTTGACGGGAAATGGACCGCCCATCACATACATCGGCATCCTGCTCACAAATCCGCCGCTTAGTACGAGAGCGTGAGCACCGAGCTCTTGAAGCCTTTGTGCGACGCGGATGCATTCATCAATTTCCATTCCGCCCTTGAAACCATCGCGAGTATTGATCTTGACAAATACCGCCACTTTATCGGCTGCAGCTGCCATTACCTCCCTCATAACCCGCTCCATAAAGCGCATCCTATTCTCAAGTGAGCCCCCATATTCATCCTTCCGATGATTGGTATAAGGCGAAAGGAACTGCGATATCAAATAGCCGTGTCCCGCATGAATCTCCACAGCGTCAAATCCCGCTTTTATGGCCAAATGCACAGCTTTGCCGAAATCTGCCACTATCTCATCAATTTCATATACCTTCATCCCATGGACAAAGGTGGGGGAGTAGAGGTTGAATCCGCTGCTGGCACTCTTGGGACGACATTTGCAGAGAGCCCTATGCGACATATTGCCACAGTGACCGAGCTGAATTGAAGCCAATGCGCCCTCTTTGTGGATTGCATCCGTCAGGGCTTTGAGCTCCGGCACTATCTCTTCTCTCATCCAGAGCTGTCGTTCGAAAGAGAGTCCGCTTTGTGATACCGAAGCGTAGGCTATAGTGGTCATGCCTACGCCTCCGCGTGCCACTGCGGTGTGGTAGTCAAATAGTTCTTGCGAAGGCCGATGGCCGGGACACATCCCTTCAAAGGCGGCCGAGCGGATGGTACGGTTGCGAAGTTCTATCGGACCGATTTTGTAGGGTGTAAAGAGTGTATCACTCATCTTCAGGTAATTCTGTTGAGATTTCTTTTGCTTTGATGATTTCACTATAGCCGGGGATAACGAGCCCCGTGGCCTGATGGAGTTTGTCGTAATCGGTGTTCACCGAGATAACTTTGTTGTCAGGGGTGATGGCGAAATAGACATCATCCAATATCTGTGCTTTTCTCCTAATTATTTTCCTCACTATTCTCCCTACTTTTCTCCCCGCTAAAACCTCAGCTTTGACGCGGTAGTCGTAGTATGCTATCATATAGAGTGAGTCGCCCATTCTCTGCTTCACTATTTGGAGTGTGTCGAGGATTTCATAGTCCCTATGTATCTCGTCGTACTTAATGGCAGCATTTTTTTTAAGTCCTCTTCGGTAGTAGTCGTCGTGAAATTTTTTGTTCTGTTCAATTCGCATTTCAAACACGCTGATTCTGCGATTAAATTCCGTTAGGAATATGGTGGAGTCCATCTTTTCAACTTCAATTATGGAACATTTGGCAGGTCTGGAGAGTGATTCGACGAGTCCCTTTTCGATGGCTTTTTCGAGTGAGGTTTGTGGTTTCTCCTGCCTGCTACAGGAACAGACAATAACAGATGTCGCTAAAATGATAATGCCGATTCGTTTCATATTAGTGTCATTTTATATTGATTAATTTAATAGATAAAGGGAAATAAACGTTTGCGCTTGAGTTTGGTAAATTCTTCTCCAAACTCTTCCGTATATTTGTTATAGAGGGAATTGGCCCTCGGTATCAAGTTGGCGCAGGTCCAGAGTAGGAATACGACTCCGGGGAGCGACCAGGTAAGGATAGCAAATCCCGTCCATTCGAGTATCTCACCATAATAGTTGGCAGATGATACATATTTGAACATGCCTCCCATCGGGATATAGTGGGCATTGTCGCCGGGCTTGCGTAAGTGGCGTATTATGTAGTCGGAGTGGAGATTAATTACCATTCCGATGATGAAAATTATCGTACCGATAATGAATTGAGGGGTCGTGAGCCACTCCACCGTATACATTTCCTTCGGAGAGAGGTGGTAGAGCCAATAGCCCTGCATATAGGCGTTAGTGAAATTAAAAGTCATACCCAGGGCGATGATAGTCAATGGCATCTTATTTTTGCCCCTTATCAATAGAGGGAATATGAATGTTCGCTGGAGGTAGTGTGTCAGAAAGAGCAGCGTAATGATAATTATGGTGGGTTCTCCAATTCGGTCGCTGTCGAGATAGAGAGCCAACATAGTGACGAAAATAGGTGCTTCCATCAATATCCATCCGATCTTATTGGGAATGGAAGGTCCCCATTTGGGAGTTCTCAGAAAACCGTATCCGGCTCCAAAGAAAAAGAGTGCAATGAAAACTACAACGGCCAGCGCAGTCATCGTAATCAGGGTTATGTTGTAGATACTCATATATTACTTAAATGAAATCAGAGACTGAAAAATATTGTGCCCATCGCTACGCCCCTCGACATAAAACGAATTTTCTGCCACGGGTGCCTTATAAATCTCCACGAGATTGTCAAAAGTACATTCGCTATTGTAGTTTATCTGAATCTCGTCCAGAGGATGCTCTTTTAGAAAGTCCATCGCGAAAGCATCTATGATCCAATCTGCATATCTGGCATTGTTTGCGTGGTAATTATAATCGATATCGGAGATGCGAACGCGCTTTGTATAAACAAGCTGCAGGTTGTCAGGTGCGGCAAGTTTGCCGCAACTTTTGGCAATCGCATCTCTATCCATATAGTGCATTCCCTTCTCTCCGAGAATGTCAGAAGTCCTTTTGAGACGGCGGCTCTCCATATTCATAATGAGCCAGGAACTGGTGGAAACGGCGATGCTTTCGCCCTCCTCGGTCAGCAGTTCGTAGTCGCGCAGGGCCATAAGCCCTTCTTCGCGTTTATGCCAGGTCTCCATTTTAACAAATTCTCTCCAACGCGGCGGGCGCAGGTATTTTACTTTCACCCTTGAGAGGACCCAGACATTGTTCTCCTTTATCAGGTCGTCATAGCCGAATCCCATTCTGGTGGCGCTCACGCCTGCAATTTCCTGGGCTACGCTCAGAAATGAAGAGAGTTTGAAGATCTTGAATGGGTCTGTCTCGAAACTTTTGATATAAAAGTGTTCGGTATAGAGGTTCTTGCGACTTTCTATGTCCATATCTTACCGGTACTTTATTTGATAATTAGACTGCTAATGTACGAAAAAATATCTACTTTTGTGTACGTAATGAAAAAACCTCTGTTGCATATCGTACTTTTTGTTCTCTGTGCATTGCTTACTGCCTGTGAGGGTAGTGCTCAGAATGCGAAGCATTACACTTTGAAAGTTGAGGAGAGTCTGCCTCACGATGTCGGTGCATATACACAGGGGCTCTTTTTTTACGAAGGAGAGCTTTATGAGTCTTGCGGGCAGTATGGTGAATCCTCATTCCGTAAAATGGAACTTGCCACCGGAAAAGTGCTCAAAAGGATCAATTTCGACAGGAAATACTTTCTTGAGGGTTCCTGTGCGCTCAAAGGTCGTATCTATATTCTCACCTGGCAGGAAAATGTATGCTTTGTGTACGATGTAAAAACGATGGAACTTATCGGATCGGTACGTTATATGGGTGAGGGCTGGGGTCTGACCACTGACGGTAAATACTTGATAATGAGTGATGGCACTTCCTCGCTGACTTTTCGCAACCCCGATAATTTCAAGGTTGAGAAACAGCTTACAGTTACACTTGACGGAAAGCCTTTGCGCTTCATAAACGAACTGGAATACATCACCGGAGAGATTTGGGCCAATGTTTATGGCAGCGATGCAATAGTTACCATCAATCCTTCCAGTGGGGTAGTAACGGGCATGATAGACTGCCGCAATCTCCTGCATCGCACTTTGCGCAAGCCGTCAACAGATGTGCTCAACGGTATTGCGTATAATGATGAAAATGGCACTATTTGGTTAACGGGAAAATATTGGCCGAAAATCTTCCGCGTAACGCTCGTGGAGGGCAAAAAATAGAAAGTTTCCCCTCTTGGGGTCTTTGACATAGATTTATTAACAATCGGGGGTGCTCCCCTTGCGGGGGCTGAGAACACACCCACTAAACCTGATCCGGATAATACCGGCGTAGGGAGGATTTTTATGAAAAAAACATTGATTCCAGCAGCATTTTTGCTGCTTTGTGCGCTCTCTTACGCACAGCAATTGGCACAGAACGTCGTGCCGGATTCAGACGAATCACACAAGCATTACACTATCGACAGTACCATCGTGACCGCCTCAAGGGCACAATCCGGAACACCTGTCACATCCACCGAGATTAAGAGGGAGCAACTCTCGAAAGCGGGCACCATGACCTCACTGCCTATGCTTCTCTCGCTGCAGCCCTCCGTGGTGGCCACTAATGAAGGGGGCACCGGCCTGGGCTACTCAAAGATGAGGGTCAGGGGCAGCGATGCTACCCGCATCAACGTCAACATCAACGGTATCACGCTCAATGACGCCGAATCGCAGGTGGTTTTTTGGGTAAATATTCCGGGTATAGCCGGATTTCTTGAATCTGCACAACTGCAGAGGGGCGCAGGTACTTCGGTCAACGGAGCGGGTGCCTTCGGTGCAACTCTCAATATGAGCACCCTTGGGGCCACGGAGAAACCCTATGCCACAATTTCACTCTCCGGAGGCTCGTGGCTCACCGGCAGTGCCACTGTCGGCGCCGGTACGGGACGTGGTAAGAGCGGTCTCTCGCTCGATATGTACTACTCATACAATACTACTGAGGGCTATATACGAAATGCCTTTGCGCGAGTTCACTCCGCTTATGCGACTTTGGGGTGGCTACGTGGTTCCAACTCCCTAAGGCTCAACTGGATTCTTGGCAAACAGCGTAGCGGTATAACCTGGGAGGGCATTCCGGCTGATATGCTGGAGAGAGATCGCAGGTATAATCCTGCAGGAAAGTATACCGATGATTCGGGGAATTTGTGCTATTACGACAACGAGACCGACAACTATTTACAGAACCATCTGCAAGGTATTTGGGTGCATCAATTTTCTCCGCACCTCTCTATGAGTGCCACTCTCAATTATACCCGTGGAGCAGGTTATTATGAGAATTACAAGGCGGGGAAGAAATTTTCCGATTACGGATTGCAGGAGCAGAGAGTAGGTGGGGTGCTTTATAAGCGAAGCGATGTGGTAGTCCGTCAGCAGATGGCAAACAACAGTTTTGCAGCTACGGCCAATCTCAAGTATAGTGGAGAGGTATTTTTTGTATTGGGTAATTTATCATGGTCGCTCTATGACGGTGACCACTACGGAAATGTGATTTGGGCGAAATACAATGAGCATATTCCGGATGATTGGAGCTGGTATCTCAATCGGGGTCTAAAGAGGGATATTTCCGGCTTTCTGAGGGGCGAAGGAACTATTATCGGCGGCAGGTTGCATCTCTACGGTGACCTCCAATACCGCAATATTGATTACAAGCTATCCGGTATTGACAAGGATTTTGTCGCATTGGACAAAGATTTCGTCTATAATTTCTTCAATCCCAAAGGGGGATTCTCCTGGAATTTTGATAGCCGTTCGGCGGTCTATGCATCGCTGGCAGTTGCTCACAAGGAACCTTCGCGCAGCGATATCAAGGAGGCCATTAAGGCAGGAGAGGGGGAAAGGATTCTTCCCGAGCGTATGTTGGACTGGGAGTTCGGCTACAATTACACCTCAACTGTTTTTGCCTTTTCGGCAAATATCTACCTTATGGAATATCATAACCAGCTCCTTGAGACCGGCAAAATTACAGAAATAGGATACAGAGTCAAGGAGAATGTGGAGCGCAGCTACAGACGGGGCATCGAACTCTCTGCCGGCTGGCAGGCACTGCGCAGACTTAGGTTTGACGCCAATCTGGCATTGAGCCGCAACCGCATAAAGGAGTGCAATCTATGGGAGGACAGATATGACAACCCTGACGAATGGAATACTCTGCCACAGGCAGTGCAGCATATCGAAAATGGAGAGATTCTTATGTCCCCGCCGATTGTAGGAATGGCTATGGTCACCTGGACCCCTCTGGACAAACTCTCGTTTTCTTTGCGTGGTAAATATGTTGGCAAACAGTATTATGACAACACCTCTTGTGATGAGCGTTCCCTGCCGGCATATACTGTTTTTTCGGCAGATGCGCATTATACATGGAAAAATATCGGTATCT
>JAGONS010000053.1 GCA_017992915.1 Bacteroidales bacterium
AGGAACTAATAAATAAGACATACCTCCAGCTCCCAGAGGATGTGCGCTCTACTTTTAAGCTAAACCGCGAGTTTGGCATGACCTACTCACAGATAGCTGCTACCCAGAAAGTTCCAGTAAAGGCGGTCGAGTACAAGATACGCAAGGCGCTGCATTACTTTCGCAAAAAACTTCGCACAGATTTTTTAGGTAAAGAGTCCCAAATCGGTGTATAACTAATGAAAAAAATCGAGTAAATGGTTTATTTTGAAAGCAAATATCATCAGGACAAGAAATTTGCCCGCCTAAAAGCTGATGAGACATTCGGCAATATGCCCTATAGTGCTGACAATGGAAGTGCAGTTAATCGTTTGATATTCCGCATACGAAGCCGTAGAGTTACAAATATGCTTTTAAAAGTTGCTGCAGTGCTCTTTATACCTATGACCGCATTCTCTGCTTGGTTGCTGCTAAAGGAGCCGAAGATGCCTCAGGTTGCCCCGGATCCGTCGGTTACGCAGATTATTGAGCGATATCAGAGTGAACAGTTCATAGAGTACATAGTTCATTCGGGAGTAAAGGGTAAAGTGTTGCTCCCTGACAGCTCCGAAGTTTGGCTCAACAGCAATAGCACTCTCAAGTGTCCGGCGGAGTTCTCTTCTGAGGTACGCTATGTAGAACTTGATGGAGAGGGATACTTCAAGGTGCGCTCTGAAAGCGATTGGCCGATGTATATTAAAACTTCCAAGGGCGTTACCGCCAGGATTCTTGGGACGGAATTCAATTTATCTTCTTACTCCAATGACTCTGAGGTCAAACTGACACTTGTAAATGGTAAGGTGGAGGTCTATAATCAGAACAATAAAAAGATAGATGTCTTGCCAAATGAGCGTCTGGTCATCAGCGACCATGCCGTACCTGCACGAAAGAGTCATCTTATGAGCACTGAGGATGATGCAGCTTGGAAAGAAGGTTACTTGATTTTTGCCAATACTCCGATGCAGGAGGTGGTTAAAAAACTCGAGCGCTGGTACGGGGTACATATCACTCTTTCCGACAAAGAACTATTTGGGTACAGTTTTACGGCGCGTTTCCAATCAGAGTCTGTCACCCAAGTGCTTGATTTGTTGAAGATTTCTTCAAATATCCGCTACAGGATTAAGGAAAAGAATGTTACTCTGTATAAATAGTTACATTCTGTAACATATTTACGACAAAAATTAGGGAGAGATCCCTTTTTTTGTGTAGTGATATTGTAAACTATCAATCTCATAAATCTATGAAGAAAAGAACAAACAATCTCTTGAAGATGGGAATCTTTTTCCAGTTCATGGTTGTGTCACTCTTCTTCTCCACAGAAGTCTCTGCGCAGCAGATTTCACTTGATTTCAAGGGAGAAAAGATGATAACAGTCCTTCAGGAAATCCAGAAACAGAGCTCTTACAACTTCATTTACAACAACACCCTTGTTGATGTAAACCAGGTTGTCAACATCTCTGTTTCAAATGCATCTATTAATCAAGTGCTGGATAGCCTATTTTCAGGCACATCTATCGCTTATCGCATCATTGACAAACAGATTACTATTTTTCCAAAGGAATTCAATGAAACCCAGCAGCAGAAACCTGCGTCAGTCCCACGTGTAGTGTCTGGTACTGTTGTTGACGACAAAGGAGTGCCTCTGGTGGGAGTCAGCATCCAAAATGTGACCACCAAGGAGTTTACTATAACTGATTTCGAGGGCAACTACTCCATCAAGGCCAACCAGGGCAATGTGCTCACCTTTACTTATATAGGTATGGAGCCACAGAATCTTACAGTCGGATCCTCGGGTGTTATGAATGTAACGATGCATAGTGACGTGCAAACTATTGAAGAGCTCGTAGTTGTCGGCTACGGTAGTGCCAAAAAGATAAGTTCCGTAGTCGGTGCTTCGACTCTTGTAAAGTCTGATGCATTTACAAGTATCCCCGCAGCCAGCTCCGGTGATGCTCTTCAGGGAAAGGTAGCAGGACTGCAGGTCTTCACCAGTTCCGGTGAACCCAGTGCGACCGTTTCCATGCGTTTGCGCGGAGTCAATTCCATCAACGCATCCAACACTCCGCTCTTTATCCTCGACGGTTCACCTGTTGACGTGGCCATTTTCACAGCCCTAAATCCAAACGATATAGAGAATGTAATGGTAATGAAAGATGCATCCTCCACAGCAATCTATGGATCACGTGCTGCAAACGGTGTAATCTATATTACCACCAAGAAAGGTTCAGGTGAGAAACCCACGATCACAGCCAGCACATCTTACGGTATATCTTCACTGGCGCAATTTCCAATGGATCTCATGAGTTCTGAGGAATGGTTCCAATTTCGTGAAATAGCTGACCCGAGCCTTCTTGAAAACGAACAGTTCCAGAAGCTTAAGAATTTTCGTCTTAAGAATAATATCGGTACAGACTGGAGAAAATGGATTCTAAACGAAAAAGCTCCTACCTGGAAGGCAGACATTAGCGCTTCCGGCAGAAGTGAAAGAACTGATTTCTACATATCTCTGGGTGCATTCGCTCGCGAGGGTGTTGAGCCCTACTCCGATATGTCAAGATATTCCATACGCTCCAATACAAATACCAGAATATCCGATTGGTTCAAATTTGGGATTAATCTTAATCTTGCTTTTCAGACTCAGCGCAATGCAGGATACTCGACAGTCAGTACAGGTTATTACAACCCTATGAACATTATTGCATGGGGTCTTCCTTATGCAACACCTTATGAAATTCTTACAGACGCAAATGGTAATTTCACCGGATACGGTGAAGAGCTGGACTTCATTACTGATCTTGGTATGAAGAACTACTTCACCATGATGGAGCACAGTCCAACGCGTAAACAAACAGTAAGGGTCAATGCCAATATGTATCAAGAGATCACACCTATCAAGGGTCTCGTATTAAGAGCGGTACAGGCTGTTGAGGGTTATGACTATCGCTACACCGGTAAAACTATTCCTACAGAAAGAATTTCCGTTACCCCAGTTACTGAGGAAGCATTTGAGAGATTCTATCGTCTGACTTCAACCAATACCGCAGAGTACAAGTTTGCAATTGCTGAGAAAAACCATTTCGACATCCTTGTGGGTCATGAGTCTATAGTTTCTAAAGACGATTACCTTTCTACCTATACTCAGGGGCAGACTGATCCACGCCTCACTAACATAGATCATGGTACGGAGGCATTTATTCCCTCTTATTCCGAGTCCAAGATTGCGTATAATTCCTTCTTCTCTCGTCTTTCATATGACTATGCGGACAAATATTTCCTCGATCTTACCTATCGTGTTGACGGCTCATCTCTCTTTGGCGCAGACAGGAGATATGCCAACTTCTGGTCCGTGGGTGCGATGTGGAAAATGTCCAATGAAGATTTTATAAAAGGGATTTCCTGGATAAACAATCTCCAGCTAAAAGCATCATACGGAACTATGGGTAACTCCGGCATCAGCAACTACCTCTCTTACGGTCTTACCAAGACTGGCAAAACGTATGATGGAGAGTCTTCATGGTACATATCTTCACTGGGCAATCCCAATCTTACCTGGGAGACCTTGGAAGCCTTTAACTTAGGTGTCAATGGTACGGTATTCGACTTTTTGACCTTCAACTTGGAGTTCTACAACAAAAACACTAAGGACATGTTGATGTACATTCCTTATTCATTCATATCCGGTTTTTCCGGTGGATGGGGTAATGTGGGAACTATGAGAAACCGTGGTGTTGATGTTGAACTTAGGTTTGATATCATACAGGATAGAGGTCTCTATTTGGGTGCGAGCTTCAATATGAATTATAATAAGAATACCATTACTGAACTCTATGACGGACGTGATGAGTTTGTAGATGGAGACAGTGGCCTGAAATTCCAGACGGGACACGCTTATGGTGAATACTTTGTAGTGAGGTTTGCAGGTGTAGATCCTGCTAACGGCAAATCACTCTGGTATGACGCTGATGGCAATATTACCAGCACTTATTCAGAAAGTCATGCTGCATTTCTCGGTCGCAATCGTTTTGCTCCCTGGTCAGGTGGTGCCTCTCTCGATCTAAGTTGGAAAGGCTTCTCCTTAAACGCTACCTTTGCAGGAGTTTTCGGAAAATATATTGAGAACTATGACCGCTACTTTGTTGAAAATCCGACATTCGCAGACGAGTCAAACATGACAAAAAGGATGATGAACATCTGGACAACTCCGGGTCAGATTACTGATATTCCCAAGGCGTCAGAGCCGGTAAAGCACGATAGTCGTTTCATAGAAAATGCAAGTTTTGTACGACTCAAGAATCTTCAGATTTCCTATACTTTACCGAAGAAAATAATTGCAAAAACAAACATTTTCAGTGGAGCCAAGATTTACGTTTCCGGACGTAACCTCCTTACCTTCACTAAATACACAGGGTGGGACCCTGAAATTGACCAAATCACCGCGATGGGTAACTATCCTAACACAAGGCAGTACATCGTTGGTCTCGAATTAAATTTTTAACACTAATTCAAGTTGATTATGAAAAAATATATCTTCATTATATGTGCAGCGATGCTTCTGGTCTGCTCTTGTGATTTGGACATTCTCCCATCCAACTCCATAACGACAGACTCCTCTCTCTCTTCAGTAGAGGATGCTCAGAAGTTCAGACGCGATCTATATATCACGGTCAGGGATTACATCGCATCAGGACCACCTATTTATCTGCCTGAGTTGATGAGCGACTCGTTTCATGCCTCGATTATTTTCGGTAATAGAAACGGTGAATATTACAAATGGGAGATGCGCTCCACTTTCGGTAGCGTGGAATCACTCTGGTCACATAGCTACTATTGTGTGATGCTCGCTAACTTCCTAGAACAAGGAATTCCTGCTATGGACCAGACCAAATTAAGTAACTCCGATAAGGCGCAGCTCGATATCATTCTCGGTGAGTGTGCATTCGTTAAGGCATATACGATGTTTGTGCTTGCAGAACTCTTTTGCAACAATTATTCTTCCAATGCCTCTTCTGACTTTGGTGTGATGCTTAGTGATGAGCCTTTTACCACTCCGAGCGACCAGGCATCATACCCGGGTAGGTCAACTCTCTCAGAGACCTACGACTATATCAGTCGCAACCTCAGCAAGGCTGAAATTCTTCTCGGCAATGTAAACGGAGTTGAGGGTTCAATTTATTTCACAAGAGATGCGGTTACAGCTCTCAAGGCACGTATAGCCCTTACAAAAGGCGACTACAGCACTGCCATCATGGCATCCACTTCTCTGATCACCCCAGGCAATTACTCACTGATTGATAATAAGTCAGACTTTACTAATCTTTGGACAAATGATAGCGGGAGAGAGTGTATTGTGCAGATGTGGGCTGACTACCAGTCCTTACCGTATTCTAACTGCTATGATTATGTCGGCCTCCAGTCCAACGGCACTTACTCGCCGAACTATATGCCCGAACAGTGGATTATCGATGAGTTTACTTCCGATGATATTCGCTTTCAGACTTGGTTTAAGAAGACCCCGGTTGTATTCGGTACGTTGAACAGTAACCTATATATTTTTATAAAATTTCCGGGTAACCCCGAACTTATGCCTGGCGAGACTATCTCAACTTATATCAATAAGGTGAAACCTTTTAGGATTGCGGAACAGTACCTCATTGCAGCAGAGGCTTATGCTGTTTCCGGTGATGCTGTGAATGCCAACAAATACCTGAATGCACTCCGTGCAAAACGCCTCGAATCATACTCCGAACGCAACTACTCTGGTGAAGAGCTAATGAAACAAATCAAGAAAGAGCGTGCAAAAGAACTATTCGGCGAAGGGTTCAGACTCAAGGACCTCAAACGTTGGAATAAGGGTTTCGCACGTTCTGCAGCACAGGATGACCAAATCATCAACAATGCTGGCAGCACCCTTACCGAGTTTCTCAGTAAGAGTGCAGACGATCCCTTCTTCCTCTGGCCGATTCCTCAATCTGAGATTGATTCCAATCCCCAGATTCGCGGACAGCAAAACCCCGGATATTGATTTGACCTTTTCCAGAATAAAAAATAGTTAGATATATGAAACATTTTATCAAAACCATAGCATTGCTTGCGGTACTATTGTTCGGATTGACTGCATGTCAGTCTGAGAGCTATATGTGGTATCCTGACAATGAGTGCCTGACTTTCAGCGCTAACACCGGTAACTATTTGCTTCACGAAGAACCGGTGATTGGTTTCAAGTTAGTGCGCGGTGTTATTGACGTTCCGCTCACTGTTAAACTTTCCTTCACTGGTGACCCTATTTTCTCTCTCAGCACTCCCGCTACTATTTCATTTGCACCGGGAGAATATGAGGCAGATGTAGCGGTCACATACGATATCTCTCTAGTGGAGGCCGGTGAAATTTACACTTTTGTTGTTTCGTTTGACAAAAGTATGGTCTCTCCGAGTGGATGGTACCAATTTGTCGGCCAAGCAGTAATGCCCGGAGGCGACGATTCGGAATATGAAGACTACGCTACCGTGGAATTCTATCAGTCACGCCTCAACGATTTCGTCACACTCTATGACGAACTTAATTCAACTCTTATGGTCTCTAAGTATAACAAGAGCAAATACCGCATCCGAAATGCGATGAATTCAGATATTAATCTGGACTTCACTCTTACAAAAGAGGGCGAATTGACTCTTGTATCTCCTGAACCCACCCTTTGTCCTCATGACGGCGGCAGTTACATCAGGATTCCCAGCACAATTGAGTATGAAGGTGAGCCTGTGACATTTTGGATTGATCCTGACCCAGGCTATCTCTACGTTGACAATCTCGCCTCAGGTGACTATCCCATGGGCATGACCGAAGATGGAGGTACATCCATTTACTGGTATGTATGGATGGAAACCGCATCCAAGGGTATTCTAAAGTTTGTAGATGGTGATGATGGATGGTGGAAACAGTATTATGATGTAGTCAATTTTAACCCCATTACCAACAAGGATATCGATTACACCAAATATGCACAAGTGGAATTCTACCAGTCTAGGCTGAACGCCTACGTAAATTCGGAAAAAGTACTTCACTCAAATCTGTGGATTAACAACTACGACAATACCAAGTATCGTATCAAACATGTGATGGGTTCGGATATTGATCTTGATTTTACCCTAACTGCTGATGGAGTACTGACACTTGTGGCACCGGAACCTACCCTTTGTCCTTTTGACAACAACCAGTATATCCGTATTCCTTCAGCTATCGAATATGAGGGAGAAAAAGTTATTTTTTGGATTGAACCTACTCCCAGATATCTATATGCCGATACTGTATCCAGTGGCAACCCTATGGGCAT
>JAGONS010000054.1 GCA_017992915.1 Bacteroidales bacterium
TCAACAAACAGGCTGACATTTGTCTCCCCGGGGGCGGTATGTTCCTAAGAGTATGGGTAAAGGACTTTGACGATGTAGAACAACTTGCAGAGGTTTCCGGCAACAAGTCCGTATCCGATCCCTCTATTTTCAACGGTGCCCTCAATGAGCCCTATCTCAAAGGCTTTATCGAGGCTGCATATAATGAGAAGACCAATTTCGATCCCAACTCCGGTGCAAATGTTTTCCGCCAGGCAATGGGTATGAATATGCAGGGCACCATCGACTCGTCCGCGTCGATGTTTGCCAACAGATATCCTTTTGAGGATGCACTTAAATTTTTCGGTGCAGTTCAGGGCTACGGAGCACAACTCCCCTAACGACATGACTCGTTCAACCCGTAACACTTAACCCATTACCCGCAATATACTGAGGATAATAGCGAAATTAATCTCAGTATAGTGAGTATAATTTGGTTTTTATTTCTATCTTTGTGGTTGATTACTACAAAGATAGAAATATGAACGACACACTTATCCGTTTAAACCAACACTGGAGCGTTGGCAAATATACCGATTTACACTCGCGAGAACTGCTGCCTACAATATTGGAAAAGCTGGTTCTCCCTCATATTCACGTACTCACGGGAATACGCCGTAGTGGAAAGTCTTCTCTGTTTCGGTTAATCATGAACCACTTAATGGAGAACGGGGTAAATCCCCGTGAAATATTAACGCTTAACTTGGATGAACCGATCTTTACTCCCATCTGGAGTAATTCGGCTCAGATATACCATGCGATAGAACAAGCCGAGGTGCTTACCGGCACAAAAGTGACATATTTATTTTTAGATGAAGTGCAGCAGGTCACAAATTGGGAGCTTTTTGTGAAAGGTGCCTACGACACTCGGCGATTCAAAAAAATTTATGTTACCGGCTCCACATCCGATTTATTGCAACGGCAGTTTGCCACATTGTTATCGGGGAGATATATTGCCGATGTGGTACGCCCACTCTCGCTAAAAGAAATATTTTCGATAAACGGAATACCTGATTTACTTACAGTAACCGCACAAAAGAGCGAAGCGTTGAGTATGTTGAACAAATATCTGGTTTTTGGAGGATTTCCGGAAATAGTAATAGGAGAGCTTCCGGACAACTTGAAAACCGAACTGCTACAAAGCTATTATGACTCGATTGTGCTAAAAGACTGCATCGCTTATAACGGAGTACGAGATACAGGAGCTTTTTACCGCACCATGTATTATCTTCTGACCAACATAGCATCTCCCTACCGATATGGCACTCTCGGCAGAGTACTCGGAAATAGCGAAAATACCATAAAAAAATACATCGAATATGCTGCACAAGCTTATATATTAAGCGAAGTAAGCAACTTTTCATTTTCAACAAAAGAGAGTACGCGTCCGGAACGGAAAGTTTATTGTGCAGATAACGGATTGATTTCCGCAGTTGGAATTGGTTTTTCGCCAAATTCGGGAAAACTGCTTGAAAACGCTGTTTACAACCAATTACTGCATGCTAAGTATGATGATATAACCTTCGTTCGCAAATCGGGAGAATGCGATTTCATTGCTCGCCGACAAGGAGTATGGCATGCCTTTCAGGTTTGTCATGAGTTGACTGACTCTAACCGTCAACGCGAATTATCGGGCTTTAATGTAACCGACCCACAGCTGCAGATAGCTTCAAAGAGCATTATCACCTACAACCAGAGCGAGCAAATAGATGATATAGAGATTGTTCCCCTATATGAATGGATCTTTCATACATAGGTTGTTGGCTATTAGCTACCACTTCAAGTGTACACCAATTTCAGGACATGACACACGTAACCCGTACCCCGCATCATGTACCCCTAACGCTCCGCTTTTACGAGCTGATCGAGCAGAGTGGTCGAGTAGCCGTCATAGGTGAGGAAAATTCGGCCAAAACTGTCAGCTATCACCACCAGGGGCATTTTGAGATGTTTGGGATCGAGTTTCATTGCATTGCAAATGGCAGTCAATGTGTTGTTGTCATCGGTTGCAACTGATACTTTGTGAGGTATCTGAGGAAACAACTCAACATTGAAACGGGACATCTCTACTTCGGAGTTGAAGAAGAGAATCACCGGAATGGTCCACTCATGGGCAAAGAGAGTGCGGATAATATGGTCACTCGGTTCATGTGAGGGTCTTACGAATGCAAGAATATACATCCCCCTGCCTGTAAGCGGCAAGAGGGGATCTGCGTAGAAATTGCCCAGAACCTGCAAATCGTCATCATCTTCTCGCAGACAAAGATCAATTGTGGTGGTACTCCCCTCTTCTATATTGAAGAAATGTAATCCTGAAAGGACCTTGCCACTCGCCATACGCGTACCCGTAGTGAGCAGATAACTACCGCCATCGAGTTCTACAGGCTCTTTAAAGACGTTTCGCACACTCATTGTCCCCTCTATTCCCTCTTTGTCACGGAAGTTTAGAGTATTGATGCGGCCGCCTTCAAGCGAGGCTATAGTAAAATGCGATTCAAATTTGGGATCATCAATATTGTCGAGGTTACTGTCGGTGAGCATCAGGAAGCCGGAAGGCATCTTAGACACAGATGCATCAGCACTCTCTGATGAGAGCTCTGTGGCAGCATCAATCCAGTACCCTGAATCGTAGTACTGTACCTTACCGCTAATCTCCTCTATCCGCGCCGGAATGTTAAAGGCGCGGCAGAGGGCCACGAAATAGCAGTCTCGCGAGAAGACATCCGCAGCCTTAAGAGAATGGACTCCCAAAGGGGTAATGGGAATGCGCTGAGGATTGTAGCGGTCAAGCACCTTGATGTTATCACGCACATAACCGGCAATCTCTTTTCCTGAGGCCAAAGAAACCGATATGTCGAGAGTTTGAAATTCTCTTCTCCAGCTCTTGAGCAATTCATTGCCGATACGGGGATTGAGTACATAGCGGTACCATATCTCCCGCTGCTGCGGATACATGCCGTCAACCCCGCAGAAGTTGTTCAGGTGATCAAGAAGTACTGAAGCAGGCGTATCGCGCAGGTCTTTTTCACTTATGAGACTTAGCAAACGGATACCGTCACGATAACGGGACTTGCTGCCCGATTTAATTTGCTCAAAATAATGGGAAATCTCTCTCCAGTTGCCTCTGGATGCTACCAGAAAGCCATTTTCGGGATCATTTGCCGAAGGCTTGACAAAGGTAGAAACATAATTGTTGCGAATAGCATCCTCATAGGCAAGACGCAGGTCGTTGGCTGCCTTCTCTTCGGGAGATATGACCACAGGAACATCCCCGTCAGCCGGAGGCACAATATCTATTTCATCATGAAACCAATCACCTACCTTGTGATCAAGCACGATTGTAACTTCATCCCCCTCTTCTCTTGCTCGTGCCTTAGCATACCCATAAGCGCCATCTTTGGAGGCCCACACCAGTACATCTCCCTTGCCGAGAATAGCCGAGGCACATCCGCGGGCATCTGAGAGGACTTTTATCGCACTGTAAAACTCAGCATAATTGTATATTTTAAACTCTACCAGGGCATCCTGCACCGCAGCGCCGGCTAAATCCTTTACACATACAGTCAGACGCTCCGTTTCAGTATAGTTTGCAGTCACATTGATCTCCGTAAAGCAATCGGTATGCTGTATGACATCTTCACTGCCTGAATAGCGTCCGAAGCTGCGATTATGCATCAGCAATGCACGCAGGGCTGTGGAGCTGAACCAGGCAACATCGAGACGAGCCTCAGGCTCGCAAGCGCCCAGATAGTGCCATTTACCATCTACCCAGGCCTCAACCCAGGCATGATTGTCATCGGTATGGGCCCAACGCGGAGTATAGACCTGCCTCGCAGGAATCCCGACAGCACGCAGAGCGGTCACAGTAAAGGTGGACTCTTCGCCGCAGCGACCGTATGCGGTACGTACCGTTGCCAAAGGAGCCGAGGTACGTGCATCACTCGGAGTATAGGTCACCTTTTCGTGACACCAATGGTTGACCTCAAGTACGGCATCATACATGGATAGTCCCTCCACTCTCGGCTTAAGTTCCCGGTAGAACACGGTCCTGGCCGAATCGAGATTTTCATTATTTACTCTGAGCGGAAGAACGTAGTGCCTGAAAAGATTATCCGGTACACTACTGCCCCAGGGCATCTCTTCACGTGCTTTGAAAGCGCTCCTGACACCCTCTATATAAAGTTGGGCATCATAATCGGCAATATCGCCCAGCGGCATATATGCGTAGAGAAATTTAATTGCGTCGCGCTCCTGATCGGTTTCGCAAAGTTCCAGCACTGCATCAAAATCCGAGCGGTATTGCAGTAAATCCAGTTTTTCCGTAAGGTCCTGCTCAGTGATGGCGCGCAGACGGGCTTCCGGAGAGGTGCAGCAGGTAATTATCAGTGTAGTCGCAGCTACAATAGCTGCTGATGTAAGTGTGCGGAGGATTTTCATATTGTAAGAATTTGAATTGTCAACCTTATGTATTATATGTCTGTGTAATGTCGCGCTTAGAGGATAACTCTGCAATTTACGAAAAATGACCTATATTTGTGCTATGCTGATAGAAATTTGTTCTGAAAATATCGATATTGCGCTCAAGGCTCAGAAGAAAGGGGCCCTAAGGGTGGAACTCTGCAATAATATTTCTATCGGTGGGGTAACGCCCTCTTATGATGAGATTGAACAAGCGCGTAGGCAGTTGAATATCGGCCTCAACGTACTTATAAGGCCACGCGGAGGGGATTTCTGCTATTCTGCTGCAGAAATTTCCCGTATTCTGCGGGATATTGAGTTTTGCGGCTCTTTGATTACGGAGGAGGGAAAGGTGGTGGACGGTGTGGTAATAGGTGCTCTTGCACGCGATCGCTCCATAGAGTATGGCGCTTGCAGCGAAATGTTCGCCGCTGCATGCGAGTATGGCCTATCGACTACCTTTCACCGGGCTATCGATCGTTCAAGGGATATTTTTAAGGCTTTGGAGAGGGTAATTGATCTTGGTGTAAACCGTGTGCTCACTTCCGGCGGTGCGGAGTCGGCTTTCGAGGGGCGGAAGACTATTGCTCAAATGGTACAATTGAGTGTGGGTAGTGGCACATTGATAATGGCGGGCGCGGGAATCACTCCCGAAAATGCCGGACAAATTATCGCAGAAACCTCAGTCCCGGAAATCCACGGTTCCCGTCTGAGTCTCCTCGACGGTTTTGTGTAAACTTATATCTGATTTGCCGAAAAGTATGGCTACTCAATGCGAAAGAAACGGCGGGTTGCCGAAATACCGAATTTGCGACCTTTGACGTAAAGGATGCCATTCTTAATCCAAAGGGTACCCCTGGCCGTTAATCGGTGGTCGGGTGAGTACATATAAGAGGTTGTCCAAGTGCTGTCGGAAGCATTGTAAGTCATATCCTTAATGTAGACAAGGCCAACACGATCCTGTTTTTTAGGGCTCGCACACCATATGAGTTTCGCGCGAAAAGTGCTGTCATCATTGCGATAAAACTCCGACTTGGACTCCCCTCTTTCGTCCATCCAAATACCAAGAATCCTATTTCCTGCCAAATCCTGACCATAAGAAATAAAGGACAGAGCCGGCACTAAAACTGCCAATAAGAGTATTAAGGTGATTTTCAGATTCATAATGTCTCCACCCTAATTAGCCATTAACCATTGGCCATTAGCATTAGCCAATGGCCAACGGTCAATCGCCAATCGCTATTCTTCCGGATTCATCACAATCTTGACGAAGTTGCCCTGTCCAATCAAGTCCGAAACAAATTGCTTAACCTTTTCAGCAGTAAGGGAATTGATTATTGCTTCACGCTCAGTGTCCAGGTCCACACCTGTGAGGTCATACTGACGCAGGTTGTTCGCCCAGTAACTGTTGCTGATACGAGATTCGGATATGTTTTTTAGGAAATTTTCCCTGACTTTAACCATCTGCTCTTCGGTAGGACCGTTATTCGCTATATCCACAACACCTTGAATCGCCAGTTTAATCATCTCTTCCACCCTGGCGGGATCGGTATCAAATTGAATGATCATCTCACCCCTATTCTGAGGGATAGCTGATACGGAACCTTGTGTGCCCACACCATAGGTTGCACCCTCCTCCTCTCTAATAGTTTCGGTATAAATAAGGTCAAGAGTATAGCGGAAAGCCTGCATTGTAAGCAAGTTTTCAAGGTCATACTTCAGATCACCGCTATAGATCAGCAGTACGCTGCTCTTGGGAGTAGTCATAGGAGCATTGAAAATATTCTCAACCTTTCCGGGCACCACCTGAAGATTATGGTCAATATATGTGCTTCCCTGACCTGCAGTAGGGAGAGAACCGATATATTTTTCTACCAACGGCTTAATGGTTTCAAGGTCTACATTACCGGTAATGTAAACGCAAGCACCGGCCATATTGGAGAATAGTGACTTGTAAGATTGCTCCAGAGAAGCTACGGACATCTTGCCCACCATATCCATAGAAATAAGCTGCCTGCGGGGGCTGTTTCCATATGCAGTCTTGAGAAATGCTTCACTAAAGATATAATTAGGCTGTTTGGAAAGATTGGGCACAATTGCATTCAATTGTGCAAATGCAGGAGCGATCTCTTCTTCCACAAACCTGGGCTCGGTCACCTGGAGATATACCGACTGCATTAGGGTCTCAAAGTCCTTAGGTGCACATTGGCCACTTACTCCGTGGAATTCATCCTCAATAAAGGGAGCTTCAGAGCTGATTTTACCAGTGAGCATCTTACTCAATTTAGTCGAAGGGAAATGAGAAACACCCGCCAAATTGTTGTAAAGGTACATCATATTGTCATCAACCGAAGGAAGTTCGGACTCTGCGATCAGAGATTTTCCACCGGGAACCTGAAGACGGAAGGTCACCTCCTCCTTTTTGTAGTCTGAAGGTCTTATAACCACGCGGATGCCGTTTTCGAGGGTCCAAACTGTAGAATTGAAGAGACCCTCCTTTTCCTCTTTCACTTTACTGCCTATAAGAAGAGAAGCATCTACAAGTTCTCCTAACTCCTCATCCTTAAGGTCTGATTCCATTTCAGCATTCTTCACTTTGTCGATTATGGTTATGAAATCCTGTTCTA
>JAGONS010000007.1 GCA_017992915.1 Bacteroidales bacterium
ATGGCAAAAGGAATGGGTTTGCCTATTGCGGGATAAGCATGCTCTACAATGGTACCGTCAAAGTCAATAGCTATGGTCATTTCTTTATGGATTTAACAAATTCGAGCATCAGCGCCAGCACCTCTTCCGAAATGGTCTCCTCAATGGTGGCGTACTCTGTAGGGAGTCCTGTTTCGGCATGCTGGAAGAGATGATTGAGTCCCTCGAGCTCTACGATCTGCATATTATCTCTGCCTGTCTCTTCCGCAATTTTTTGGTAAACCGGAATATTTTGATAGGATACCACCTGTTTATCAAGCGTGCCGTTGAGAATCAGGGCCGGTACGGTAACTTCTCGAATTGCCGGAGCCGGATCATATTTGAGGAAATAAAACATCCAGGGAGAGCCGTACTGGTCAATCATAGGAACTGCGACATCATCAGGCATTCCCAGAGACGCAAGATAACTCAGCGCTTCTTTGCGGAAATTCTCATCCGGAGCATCATATTTCTCCACAATGGCAAAAACTTGCTCTGAAATCACTCTGTTTTGCTCGATAGCCTGCTCGGGCATACCCATTCCTCTATATACTTCAACCTGCTGGAGTTTGAGAACCTCCGCTCCGGTTACTGCCGGACCTCCGAGTGAAATTAGAAAAGCAACGTCAGGCCGCCTCCGGGCCACCATGAAGTTTATAAAACCCCCTTCGCTATGGCCGGTAATACCGCAAAGTGAAGGAATCACCTCTTTTCTCGAAAGCAGATAGTCGAAAGCTGCCTCTGCATCATAAGAGAAGTCAAAGGAGGTGCCGTCGGGATTTCCGGGCTCGGAGGAACCTACTCCGCGGTCATCATATCTAAGAACTGCCACTCCGTTGCGACTCAGATAGTCAGCTATCACTGCAAAGGGCTTATGGTCCATCAATTCCTCATCACGATTCTGGGGACCGCTTCCGGTAACCAGTATCATTGCAGGGAAAGGGCCATCTCCTTCGGGAATCGTCAAAGTTCCGGCGAGAGTGAAATCTTCCCTGATGTTTTTGAAAAACACCTCTTCAGACTTGTAAGGGAATGGAGGTTGGGGTTCCTGGGGACGCTTGGGTTTTGCCGCTTTTTCACCTTTGATGAGAGTGAGCGGCAACGACATGCCCATCTGTGTAAATTCGCCGGTTATGTTATTGAGTACAAATGTGCCTTCAAATGTAGCATTGATCGGTGCTATTTCCATGGTAAGTTTCATCATTTCAAATGAAATGGATGTAACGGGAATGTCGTATGCTCCCTGAGTGGGTACATCCATCGTAGCAGATAGGGTACCGTTGGTTTCTTTAATGTCAAAACAGAGTTCAAGCTCGGTCGGACCTAAACTGAGGGTACCTTTCCAGTAACCTATAATATTCTGAGCAATGCTGACATTTGCCAGTATGCAAAAAATTGTAGAAATTAAAAAAAGACGCTTCATTGTGTAGTTGTTAGTGTGTAGTGTGTAGTGTGTAGTGTGTAGTGTGTAGTATGTAGTTTTATAAAATTGCAATATAGTTAAAAAATTAAAATCAACTAACTTATAACCTTCCGTACTCTCATCTTTTAGTTACAATCTCAACTCACTTATTCATTCAATAATTGCACCCCGTACTTCTACACCAAATTAACGCGCGTATAATCATTCGCTCCGACCTTAAGCCGTACCCTCTCCCCCGATTTTTTTATACCGAAAAAAGAATAGGCTTCGGAAGGAATATTTACTTCCATTTCCGCGGGACGACCATCAAAATTGGCCACCACAAGCATACAGGCATCCTCATATCCGCGCATGAAAGCAAACTGGCGATTACCGTTGAAGCGCTCGGAATCGGGATTGGCATACATAAGGTCATAAGTTTCTCCGTGGGCAAAAATAGCATCTGAGGTAGCTATCTTCAGCAATCGGCCATACTCCTTGTAAACCACCAATTCATCAACGGTCAGACGGTCGAGCAGCCAGCGTCTGATCGAAGGTACAGTGCAGTAATCGAATATTGAAGTTCTTCCGTCCAGACCGCTGAAACCCTCCTGCTCCATCCCTCGCTCACCGAACTCCTGCCCGAAATAGAGCATGAAAGGAGCCCTGTTGAAAAGCAGCGAGACCGCAAGAGCGGGGAATGCAGCCCTGCCCGAACCTGCGAAGAAATCCGAGGCAATTCGCTGCTCATCGTGATTTTCCAGAAAGTTGAGCATTCCGGGTTGAAGGTCGCCGAGAAATTGCCATTCTCCGGTAAGTAGTCTGGTACTTGCCCCCTCGCACATAATACTTCTCAAAGTATCATAAAAGCCCGATTTGTCATACAAAAGGTCAAAGCCGCCTATCTCATGATAGCGTCTGTAATTCTCCTTACCGTAAACCTCTGCAATGAAAAAGGTATTGGGATAGATATACTTTATCTCACTGATCGCCCAGCCGAAAAACTCCGCCGGCACCATTTCCACCATATCGCAACGGAAACCGTCCACCCCTTTTGCAGCCCAGAATTTGAGCACTTCCAGCATTTTAAACCAGGTATCGCGGTTGTCATAGTTGAGCTTGACCGTATCGTACCAATCATTGATTGAGGGAGATGTGTGAAATACATCGTTGCCGGTAGCCTTGGCGGGATTTTCCACATAATCGGAATTGAGAGATTCCGGTAAAACGAGCGGTCCGTTGAGAATATGAAAATTGTCCCGTTTGAAATATGTGTCGTACTGCCTGAATACGTGGTTAGGCACAAAGTCAATGATAACTTTCATGCCTGCCTTGTGTGTGCGGCGAATGAGGGCTTCAAATTCAGCCATCCTATTGTCATGGTTGTTGGCGAGTGCGGGACTTACATCGAAATAGTTGCGGATGGCATAAGGGGAGCCCGCCTCACCTTTAACTATGGAGGGATTGCAATCCTTTATGCCGTGAAAATGGGTTTTGGTGGCGTGTGATATGACTCCGGTGTACCAGATGGCGCTGACCGAGAGCTTTTTGATCTTTTTGAGAACTTCATCGGTTATGTCGTCAAACTTTCCGCTGCCGTTTAAGTTATAAGAGCCTCCGGATACGCTCTTGCGTTTGCCGAAAGCTCTCAATAACAGCTGGTATATGACCACCTTGCCTTCCACTGCTACCAGTTTAGAATCTTGTGGAAGTCGTACTCTTCAGGGTTGCTGAGGTACTCCCTCGCTGCCTCATAGTCGTTAGGTGTGATATATTGTACTATATGTTTATAGATGCCCTGTGCCTGGTCGCCCTCGATGTCCACACGACGAGGAGGGATTTTTCCTGTCTTGGGATCCTGGAAGTCTTTTAGATAGAGGGGTTTTATGCGCCCGATGGTATCTACGTAAACCATACAACCCGACTCGCCACGTACGAAGAGTTCATAAACTCCGCAACCGAGCTGAGTACAGTAGAGAAGGTCGTAAGAGATGGGAGCCTGGCATCTGATGTCATAGCCGATCTCGATGGGACGCATCTTTACATTCATTCCGAGCTTTTTGAGCTCGATCTCAAGAATGTCGTTGAAGAGCTGAGCCTTGGGAATTTTACCAAGTTCCGGATGTCCGTGCTCGTCAAAAGTGAATTTGACTCCGGTCGCCTTCAACTCATCCTCATCAAGGAGATGGAATACTCCCTCTGAAAGCATTATACCGCCATACGGAATGCCCATCAATTTTCTCTTGACTATTGATGATATTGAGAGTTTGATGATTTTGTCAACGGTAATTTTGGTTTTATTGAACATTTCGGGGATGATGATCATCGGATAGTGGCAGGAAGAGCCGATACCGATAGCCAGATGGCCTGCAGAGCGTCCCATGGCAGATACGATAAACCAGTAGCCAGAGGTCCTTGCATCTTCATACACTGTTGTGGCAATACGTGTACCCTCGGCTTTAGCAGAGTGATAACCGAATGTAGGTGTGTTGAGAGGGAGCGGAAGGTCATTGTCAATGGTCTTCGGCACGTGAATGTTGGATATTCTGTAATTTCTCGCCTGAAGGAATTTTGTCACCCTGTTGGCAGTAGAAGCGGTGTCATCACCACCTATCGTAACAAGTAATTTAATGTTGTTGTTTTGGAAAAGATCGTGATTGAAATTTCCTGCATAATCCTCCTCTGTGGGTTTATATCGGCTCATCATAAGGTAGGAACCACCTCTGTTGAAGATGTTGTCCGCCATCACGAAATCTATCTCAGTATATGATGGATTGGGAGTAAAAAGCCCCTTGTACCCCCCATGGAGACCGAGTACTCTGTATCCTCTCGCCAAAAATGCCTTTGCTATGCTTCCTATAACCGTGTTTATTCCGGGAGCGGGCCCTCCTCCGGTCAAAATAATGATAGATTCTTTCATAAAATGTTTGTGTTTGTATTTCAGGCTGCAAATGTACTACTTTTTGATAAAATTATACTAATTTTGTGGGTTATTAGTGAATTTAACGGATATGGCCAAAATTACCAAATCATTTGCAAAGGAGAGGATAGAGCAATTGCGCCGTAAACTCGAAGAGCACAACCGCAGTTATTATATCCTTGCTACTCCCGTCATATCCGATTTTGAATATGATATGCTGATGCTGGAACTCCAGGGCCTGGAGGCCAGATTTCCCGAATTCGCAACCGAAGACTCTCCTACTCGCAAGGTGGGCAGCGACCTTACGGATACAAACGAGGGCTTTACACAGGTAGAGCATCGTTATCCTATGCTTTCACTCGGCAACACCTATAATGAAGAGGAGTTATACGAATTCCACCAAAGGGTGGCTAATGTGGCCCAGGTGCCCTTTTCTTACTCCTGTGAACTCAAATTCGACGGTACGGCCATCTGTCTCATCTATAAAAAGGGCAGCCTGGCACAGGCTATTACACGAGGTGACGGCATCAAAGGCGATGACGTTTCGCGCAATATCGTCAGCATAGAATCCATTCCTCACATTCTCCACGGGAAAAACATTCCGGCTGAATTCGAGATCAGAGGCGAGATTTTCATGCCTTATGAGGCCTTTGAACGTCTCAATGCAGAGAGAACTGCTGCAGGTGAAGCACCTTTTGCAAATCCCAGAAACGCTGCATCCGGTTCTCTTAAGCTACTTAACCCCTCTCAGGTTAAGGAACGCGGACTCGACTGCATCCTATACCATCTTCTCGGAGAGGATCTGCCCTTCAGCACTCACAGCGAGGCAATTGAAGCCGCGGCCTCCTGGGGATTTCACGTCTCGGAAAACAGCATCGAAGCCAAAGATATAGAGGAAGTCATAAGTTATATAGATAAGTGGGAAGAGCAGAGGAAAAACCTCCCCTACGCCACTGATGGCATTGTGGTCAAGGTCAATCAACTCGACCTTCAGCGACAACTGGGCTATACGGCCAAATCCCCGCGTTGGGCCACCGCATTCAAGTTCAAGCCGGAGCAGGCGCTCACCGAAGTCCTCTCCATAGATTACCAGGTGGGCAGGACCGGAGCGGTCACTCCCGTGGCCAATCTTGAGCCCGTCCCCCTATCTGGAACCACGGTGCGACGTGCCTCACTTCATAATTTCGATCAAATGGAGCTGCTTGATATAAGGGTTGGCGATCTGGTATATGTAGAGAAGGGAGGTGAGATCATTCCCAAGATTACGGGCGTAGAGTTTTCAAAACGCCATGCGGATGTAAAGAAGCCGGTTTTCCCCTCAGTTTGCCCCGATTGCGGCACTCCTCTGGAGAGAGACCCCGAGCAGGCACGCCACTATTGCCCTAACAGTGAGGGCTGCCCCACTCAGATTAAGGGACGCTTCATCCATTTCGTTTCCCGTAAGGCAATGGACATACTTGCAGGCGAGGCGACTATATCGCTTTTCTACGACAAGGGACTTATTCGCACTCTCCCTGATCTGTACCGTCTGAAAGCGGAGGATATATTGGGACTCGAGGGATGGCAGCAGAAGTCGGTAGACAATCTTCTTTCAAGCATTGAACAATCCAAGCAAGTGCCATTTGAAAGGGTCCTTTACGCATTGGGCATAAGACATATCGGCGAAGCTACCGCTAGGGTGGCCGCAAATACATTCGGAAGTATCGATGCTCTCGCTTCAGCAACAAGGGAAGATTTGATGCAGGTGGAGGATTTTGGAGAAATAATGGCGGAGAGTGTAATATCATATTTTTCGAATGAAGCCAATCGGCGCATGATCGAAGAGTTGCGCGGTTTCGGACTGCAATTTGCCCTCTCTTATGAGAAACAAAGTCCGCTATCCGACCGGCTCTCCGGTACCACGATAGTGATTTCGGGGAATTTTTCCATTTCGCGCGAAGAAATGAAAGCCCTAATAGCCGCCCACGGCGGTAAAAATGTGAGCTCCGTGAGCGGAAAGACCACATATCTCCTGGCCGGAGAAAAGAGCGGCCCGGAAAAACTCAGAAAAGCCGAGAAACTCGGCATCAAAGTAATAACTGAGGAAGATTTCCTCAAAATAATTGAGGGAGAGAAGGCATGAAATTGTTTATTCAAAGATTGAAAGAGCTCTACCGGATTATTTTCAAATTTGTCACGAGAGATATCTGGAGGCTGGATTTCAGCGAGTTTGGAAAGGCCCGCAGAAGAGCCATACGCTACTTGAAGGCACTCATCATCACCTTTAAGGGTTTCTCGGGACAGCGGATTGCGCGTGAAGCCATCGCGCTTAGCTATTTCGGATTAATGGCCATCGTACCGATTGTGGCACTGATCCTATTTGTGGCCAGCGGTTTCAAACTTGACAAAATGCTTTCCGACCTGCTCTACTCCACCTTCCCCACCAGTACACAGATGATTGACGCCGTACTCAACTTTGCCAACAACATTCTGGTTACCACGAAAAAAGGGACTTTCGGATGGATAAGTTTCGGAGCGTTTGCCTGGCTGGTAATCTGGTTGATGATAAATGTCGAGTCCGCATTCAACCGAATCTGGATGGTTAAGGAATATACGGGCATCGGCAAGAGAATAGTGGCTTATCTGGCCATTCTCCTGCTCTCTCCTTTCATGATAATACTCTTCCTCTACGGATGGGGATATTATATCAGATTCCTCACCTCCGCAAGCGAAAACCTCGGGGCGTTCAGTTTCCTTACCACAAACCTTTTCTGGGTGGTATTCTACGGAGTGGCCGTACTGGTATTCTCACTGCTCTATAAATTCATTCCCCACACGAAGGTAAGATATAGTTCGGCTATAAAGGGTGCCATCGTGTCAGGAGTGGCTTTTGTGGCGATACAGTACGTTTACCTGAACACCCAGTTGATGGTAACACGCCTGAGCGGTGTTTACGGAGCTCTGGCAGCGATACCGCTGCTTATGATCTGGATGAATCTCTGCTGGGGCGTAATCCTCTTCGGCGCCCAACTTTCGTACGGATTCCAGCAAGTGGACTACGAACATCCGGTCAATCCCCTGGGGCTGAAGGAGGAGGACAACAATGAAAATAATGAAACCGAAATAATTCTAGAAGAACATATTAAACCTATAAAAAATGGAAAAAAAATACATTGATTTTATTAATGAAGACCATCTCCATTCCCTTATAAGGGAAACAAAAGAGGACAAGGAGGCAATAAGGGCTATTTTTGCCAAAAGCAAGGCAAAAGAGCCGCTGACTCTCTCCGAATGTGCACATTTGCTTGCAATAGAGTCGGAGGATATGAAACAGGAGCTCTTTGAAACGGCGAGGGAGCTCAAAAGGGCCATATATGGCAACAGGATCGTACTCTTCGCACCCCTTTATATTGGCAACCATTGCATCAACGATTGCAAATATTGCGGATTCCGCCGCTCGCTCCGTACTGCAGTGCGCAAAACCCTCAGTGACGAAGAATTGGTAAAGGAAGTAATCAATCTCGAAAACATCGGTCATAAACGCCTTATACTTGTATACGGAGAGCACCCGATGTACTCGCCGGAATTCATCGCCCATACGGTGAGACTTTGCTACCAAACAAAGGTGGGCAATGGAGAGATTCGCCGCGTCAATATCAACGCCGCCCCTCAGGAGATAGAGGGCTACAAGATTATTAAAGAGGCAGGTATAGGCACATATCAGGTATTTCAGGAGACATATCATCGTGATACCTACGCCAAGGTACATCCGGCCAATACCCACAAGGGAAAATACCTCTGGAGGCTGCATGCCATGGACCGCGCATTTGAAGGTGGAATCGATGATATGGGCATCGGAGCTCTGTTCGGACTTTATGACTGGCGCTTCGAAGTGCTGGGACTCGTAGCTCACGCAATCCACCTCAAGGAGATTTACGGAGTAGGGCCTCACACCATCAGTTTTCCCCGTATCCAGCCAGCCCACGGAATGGATATGGACCTCCCCTGGCGTGTGACTGATGAGCAGTTCAAGATGCTGGTGGCCATTCTGCGCCTCAGCGTACCTTATACCGGACTCATTATGACTGCCCGCGAGAGCAGTGAGGTCAGGAATGATGTGATAGATTTCGGAGTTTCCCAGATAGATGCCGGCACCAAACTCGAAATCGGCGGCTATCAGAAGGAGGAATATGAACAGGAACTTGACAAGGAACAGTTCAAGATCGGTGATACCCGTGATCTGGATGAAGTGATAAGATGGCTTCTCACCAGGGAGTACATTCCCAGTTTCTGCACCTCTTGCTACCGTCTGGGACGCACCGGAGAGCATTTCATGGAATTTGCCATCCCCGGATTCATCGGCAATTTCTGTACCCCCAACGCAATTATCACCCTTTCCGAGTATCTGGAGGATTACAGCTCGGAAGAAACCAAGAAGGTGGGCTATGCTCTTATTGAAAAGGAAGTGGCCAAATTGCCCGAAGGAGATAGAAAAGAACTCGTTAAAAAGAGAATTGAACTGGTTAAACAAGGTAAAAGAGACCTCTATTTTTAATTATATGTAGGGTATGTTTACAGAAGAGGATTATAAAGTCATAAATAGGGAATTTGAAACGCTGAAGATGTCCACTCTCAAGCGTTGCGCCAATCAGGAGGAATTTGAACTGGTGCTCAAGGCCTTTGATTTTGCCAATGAGGCCCACAAAGGTGTAAGGAGACGTTCCGGAGAGCCATACATTCTCCACCCGATATCCGTAGCGAGGATTGTGGTGCAAGAGATCGGACTGGGATACAAATCCATCTGTGCTGCTTTGTTGCACGACGTAGTGGAGGACACGAACTATACGGTCGAAGATATAAAAAATCATTTCGGCCAAAAAATTGCCTCGCTGGTAGATGGTTTGACCAAAATAAAGACTGCTCTCGACAGCGACAACATTACCTATTCGAAGAGTATGCAGGTAGAAAATTTCAAACGAATCCTGCTTACTCTCAATGACGATGTCCGGATAGTGCTCATAAAACTGGCAGACCGTCTGCACAATATGCGCACCATCCGGTTCATGCCCGAATACAAAAGGGATAAAATCCTCAGCGAGACGATGTATATCTTCATTCCGCTTGTACACCGTCTCGGTCTCTACAGCATAAAATCGGAGATGGAAAACATCTGGCTGGTTCACAGGGAGCCGGAGGCCTACAAGGAAATCGAAGCAAAGCTCGAAACAGTAATGGAGGAGCGGGCCGGCAGTATCGACAGCTTTGTAGTCCCTATCGAAAAAGAGCTGGAGGCAATCGGATACAAGGTTGAGATCCTCAAACGTCTGAAGACCCCCTATTCCATCTGGAAAAAGATGACTGCCAAGAATGTTCCTTTCGAACAAATATTCGACATATATGCCGTACGTATTATTTTCGAAGCCAAACAAGGCATAAGTGAAAGGGAACAATGTTGGCAGATATTCTCCCTTATTACTGAAAGATACCAGTATAAGCCCGACAGGACACGTGACTGGGTCAAAGAACCCAAGAGCAACGGATACGAGGCATTGCACCTGACCGTAATGGGTCCCGGGGGCAAATGGATAGAGGTTCAGATCCGCAGCGAAAGGATGAACTCCATAGCCGAGCGAGGTGTGGCTGCACATTGGATGTATAAAAAGGGAGAGAGCTCTCCCTCCGGAGAAGTGGAGATCGATATATGGCTCAAGCATGTACGGGATATCCTCGAAGATCCCGATTCCAATGCCCTGCAGTTTCTCGACAACTTCCATAAAGAACTGCTCAGCTCCGATATATATATATTTACACCTAAAGGCGAATCGAAAACTCTGCCCAAAGGCTCAACTGCACTCGATTTTGCATACAATATCCACACGCAAGTGGGCAATAAGGCGATTGCGGCTAAGGTAAATCAAAAACTGCTGCCTCTGTCCCATGTTCTCTCCAACGGAGATCAGGTGGAGATAATTACCTCGGACAGCGGAAAACCAAAGAGGGAGTGGCTGAACTTCGTCCGCACCAACAGGGCGAGAAATTTTATCCTCGACTCCATCAAGGCTGAAACCAAGGATAGCATTAAGGAAGGGAGGCTCTTCCTCACATCCAAACTCAAGGAGAGGAATATCACCACCAAGAGCCGTGTGATCAAAAAGCTTATTGACTACTATAAGGCAGGCAGCAAGGACGAACTCTACCACAAAATCGGTATCGGCCTGATAGACCTTTCTGACCTGGAAACGGCACTCAAAACCAATGTGGAGAAGCGCAATGTGCAGATGTGGGGCGTAAAACTCCTCACTCCGGTACGCAACACAGGCATTATTGACAAACAACAAGACTACGAACTCAGAGAAGACCTCTCCAAAGGCACTACGACATTCACTATAGCAGAGTGCTGTTCTCCAATTCCGGGTGACAATGTCGTTGGATTCATAGAAGATGACGGCAGTGTACTCGTGCACAAGAAAAGTTGCCAGAAAGCTACCGACATTGCAGCCAAACAGGGTGACAGAATAGTCTCGGCAAAGTGGAGCAAACACTTCATGATGTCATATCTGGCACGGATTTCCATTACAGGTCTGGATAGGATGGGTATTATCAGTGATATGTCCAAAGTCATCTCACTGCAGCTCGGCGTGAATATGCGCAAAATAAGTATCGAAACCCACGATGAAATATTTGAAGGGACGGTAGATCTCTATGTGCGCAATACTGACGACCTGGACAAGCTCATCAAGTCACTCTCGGCAATAAAGGGAATCGAGAGCGTTAAACGTGTTGAACTTAACTTCAATGAATAGTAAAAAGAGAGCGATGCAAGAGAATAGAAGAGTATTGACAACTGCGCTGGCACTTGTCGGATTTGTGTTTTGCCTGCTTTTTTCCAAATCGTGTGCAAATACCACCACACCGCCGAGCGGAGGTCCGAAAGATACCATACCACCCGTTCTTCTGAAGGTAAACCCCGATTTCAATGCCACGAATTTTCCCAGGTACGACGGTAAAATCTCCCTTACCTACGACGAATATACCGTGGTTAAGAATGCCGGCGATCTCTATCTCTCTCCACCGATGAGAAAGAGAATCACCCATAAGATAAAGGGTAAAAATATAGTTTTTTCCATTCCCGACACTCTTGCGGAGAACAGGACATACACCATTGATTTCGGAGAGGCTTTGGCTGACAACAATGAGGGGAATATAGCCCCCAGGCTTGTTTATGCATTTTCTACAGGTGATACTCTGGATTCTCTCTATATCACCGGCAACATTATCGACTGTCAAACTCTCCAGCCGGTCAAGAAGGTGCTTGTGGCGCTCTATGCAGATCACTCCGACTCTGCCTGTTTCAAGGTATTCCCCGATGCGGCCACAAAGAGTGACGAATGGGGCTTTTTCTCCATCAGAAACATACGGGACACGCTCTATCGCATTGTTGCATTTACGGACGGCGACAATGATAACAAATATGACCCGATAAAAGACCAAATAGCTTTTCTGGATACGCTTATTAGACCTGTAAATGTAGTCAGCGACTCAATCTACGAACTGAAATCTTTCGATAAGAAAGATACGCTCGCCTGCCTGGAAAGACATGCGATGTATGAACTTTTGATGTTCACGGAACAACAAAGCATCCAGTTTCTAAAAAACAGCGGCATGAGAAGTGAGAAATCGGGATTCCTCTCCTTTAATGCTCCCGACGTCGAAATATCGGATATGGACTTTTTCGGAGTGGCAGACAGTTGCGTCATAGTCCAGTACTCTCCTGCAAAGGACAGTCTGGATTTCTGGATCAACACACGGTATAGGCTCGAAGATAGTCTTTTGCTCAAATTGAACTATAAGAGAACCGACTCTACGGGACATCTTCGTGACACCATCGAAAATCTCTCCCTGGCAGTTCCAAGACCTCAAACTCCCACCGGCGGACAGCAGAAACAAGAACAAGCAAAGGATACCGTTTTCAAGTTCAATGTAGTTGCTAAGAATGAAACCATAGCACAGGATGGTATCAGTCTCATATCCGCCCTTCCGATAATACGCCGTCATAGAGACAAGCTCATCCTTACCGAGACCAATCCCCGACACCAGACGGATACCATAACATTTAAATTTGAACAGGATCCTCAGGAAATCAGACGCTTCATAATGCATATGGATAGGGAAATCAGAGATGGTCATGAATATGAGTTTACGGTACCACAGGGTGCCTTTGTCAATCTTGACAATCTCCCCAATGCGGAAGTAAAGACCAAATTCACTCTTCCGAAGAGTGAGGATGCCTGCTCCATCACTCTCGTTCTGAGCGGTGTAGATACCGGATATATTGTCGAACTGGTGGACAAAGACCGAAAGAACGTCTTCAGAAAATACAACATTTCAAGGGATACTTCGCTTCTTTTCCCCTATCTCAAACCACAGGACTATTCGGTGAGAATAACGGAAGACCGCAACGGCAACGGACTGTTTGACTCCGGCAATTTTCTCGACAACAGGCAGCCGGAGAAGGTACGGATGTATCAGCCTTCGCCCGGAGTCTATATCCTCTCATTACCCGAGCTAACGGACCTTGAGCAAACCATTGACATAAAGGAGATGTTCAAATGAAAAAGTTACTCTTGACATTCTTTGCATTTTTGCTGTTTTTCCAGCTTTACGGCCAGGAGAATGTCATCATCGCTGATCTCGACGATGATTTTGTCAATATAGATACCATTGCGCCTCCGCAAAAATTTAAGAGCATCCATATGCTTGGAGTCAGATATGGTTACAGTTTCTGTACGGTGAGCTCCTCCCCTACGGTCGGTGAAGAATATTTGTTTTGTCCTATGAATTTTTCTCTGCTCTATACCTATTACCACGCACTTTGGAACCAACTATTCAATTTTGGAGTACAGTTTGGTGTAAAATATGGCGAGGAGGGCTATGCTTCCAAATATGAGCAGTGGGGTGAAAGATACAAGATTATTGAAGTTCCATTGGTTTCACAGTTCAAAATCGACTTCTCAAGGTTCAGATTTCTGGTAAATGCCGGCGGATATTATGGCTACCGCCTTTCAACTGCAAGGGAGAGCGGATGGGACCGTTATGATCTTCGCCATGACTATGGCATCCTGGCAGGTGTCGGTCTTGCCGTGGTCTTCAAACCCTTTGAAATTCAGATTGAAGGCAATTATAAATTTTCGCTCTGCAGCATCTATCACACCAACAAATTCAGCGACGAGTACTGGATGTTGTGCTATCCTCGCAACATAATGCTTAGCGTTGGACTATTCGTCCATCTCTGGTGATATTTCAAATTATGAAGAAAGTTTCTTTTGCAATAGGCGGAGTACGCATCGGAGGGGGGGCTCCGGTAACGGTGCAGACAATGTGCAACACCGACACACGTGATGTTGCTGCATCTGTGGCACAGTGTCGTGAAATGGCTGCCGCGGGTGCTGATATCATACGCCTGACCACTCAGGGAATCAGAGAGGTGGAAGCTTTGCGCCTAATCAAGGTACAACTGCGTTCCGAGGGCATAATGACGCCACTTGTTGCAGACGTTCACTTTTCAGCCAATGTGGCTCTTGCTGCTGCTGAGGTTGCGGACAAGGTACGCATCAATCCGGGCAATTTTGCACCGGTTCACGAGGAAGCCTGCAGCAAGTTCTCACTACTGCTGGACAAATGTCGCGAAAATGGTACGGCTATCAGGATCGGACTCAACCACGGCTCTCTCGGCACTCGGATTACCGAACTCTACGGTAACACCCCGTTCGCAATGAAAGAAGCTGTGATGGAATGGCTTCAGATGTGCATTGAAAAGGATTTCCACAAAGTGGTTATTTCACTCAAAGCGAGTAACACCAGAGTTATGACCGATGCATACCGTCTTCTCTATGCAGGAATGGAGAAGATGGGAAGGATATATCCGCTTCATCTGGGAGTCACCGAAGCCGGCAACGGCGATGAGGGACGTATCAAGTCAGCCGTAGGCATTTCCGCGCTTCTGAGCGCGGGAATCGGAGACACCATCCGCGTATCTCTCACCGAGAATCCGGTCAATGAGATAGCGGCGGGCAGAGAGATTGTCAAATCCTGCCAAATGACCACCGGGGGTCCTGTGACTGCAGCAAACTGGAATGATTGGATAATCCGCGCCTCCTGCAAATATGGTCCGGCGCTGCTTGACTGCAAGATTGATGATATTGACCTTACAGGAGCTACCATTGCCGGTAAACCACTATCAACAAAGAAACAAGACTATTTCCGAGATCTCTTGATGCAGGCAAGCCGCAGAAAATTTACCCGACCGGAATATATTGCCTGTCCGGGCTGCGGCCGTACTCAATACAATCTGGAAGAGACCTTCAACGAAGTAAAACGACGCACATCCCATCTTAAAGGTCTTCGCATTGCGATAATGGGTTGCATAGTCAATGGTCCGGGTGAAATGGCGGACGCAGATTGGGGTTATGTTGGCGAAGGCGGAGGTAAAGTAACCCTTTATCGCGGAAAAACACCGGTAATGCGCTCCGTACCCCAGGAAGAGGCCATCGACAGACTTCTCGAACTCATAGAGAAGGAGAAAGGATAAGCTGCATTTAATAAGAATTATATCAGCATAGCGCTACGGAAAGAGTCGCGCAATTCATCGCTTATTCCGAGAGCCTCTCTAAAAAAAACTTCGATTGAGCCGTAATCATTCTCAATCCCCTCATATAGGCCTGTGAGATACTTTGGTGCTGCAATCGAGCCACGCCAAACCTTTTTTGCCACAACCATATCCCTTTTGAAGAACAGTATAAGCAATGTATCACGCCATGCTTTGCGTTTGACGGCTCTGTTGGTGAAGACATAATCTTTCAAAATATCGTGCATACCTACTCCCAGAAGCGAAAGAAGAAATGATGCCAGGACCCCTACCCTATCCTTACCCCAGGAACAGTGAAAAAGCGTAGCCTTTCCCTCCAAAACATTGGAGATTATTTGTCGAAAGGCCTTGCCTGTCATCTCTACTACGGAATCTTCTTTCAATATACCGGCGTAAAGAATATCTATATCGGGGATAGAATTCCTTAATACCTCTTTATCGCGTGTGTTGATGATGAATTGACGGTAATTTGAGCCTGCCTCCTTGGTTATGCCTATCACTGATTCCTTAAATATCGGAATATGGAGATATTCTACCCCTTCGGGCACGTTATAGTGATTATCTTCAATCTCCTGAGATGTACGGAGGTCTACAATCGTATCGATTCCAAACTCCGTCTTCAATTTGGCCATTTCCGTCTCCGGCACTTTCACCGGTACTTCGCTACGAAACATAAGCCCCTTCCTGATATGCTTCTTCCCCGCCCTTATTCCACCAAGATCACGAAAATTTTTCAATCCTTTTATCTTCATCCTAAATACTTCATTCTTCATAACTAACTCAATAAACAAACCTCTCTCCACACTCCACACCACACACTCCATACTACACACTACATACTACATACTACCCACTACACACTACATACTACATACTCCTAATAAATATTTCCAACATCTTCCCCTTTAGTTCGCGCCAACGGGCCATAACCGAGGCTGCGAATGAACTTGTATGTTTGTTGAGCAACTCTGTTACCTCCTCATTTTTACCCTCTTTGAGAAGAGCGGCAGCCTGATCTTCCACCATGGCATTTGAGGCCATCATATTGCGTTCATATGCAGCAATCTCCGGTTCGATTATCTTTCTTGTCTTGTCCCAGTTGATGGTAGCAATACGGTTTGTCTCCCTGAATGCCCAGATCGCGGCATCTTCACGATAACGATGTTGTCCGCATACTCCGAAACTCTGTGGCAATTCCGTAGTTCCGGCATAAATGGGGATCCGAGGGCTTTGCGCAGGATTGTCGAATGCGAAATAGGCTACGCCGCCGATTTCATCCGGAAGCCAGTTGCGAAGACGGATGACATGCGAATATGAGCACTGAATAACGGCAATGGTACGCTGACGCTCTATAATGCCGGGGTTGATCTCGTTGAGTATATTCATAAGATCACGAGGCATGAATGCAGAGAGAGGATAGACTTTTTCATCATACTCCTTGTATGTACCGTCTGCCTGACGTTCACGGCGGTGGGCTGTATAGGAGAGATTTTTTACCATATCATACTCGGTACCGTCGTATGTCGCACGATAAAGTTCAAACACCATTTCGGGAGTCACCTTTTTATCGGGTTTTACAGAAAAGGGCAGTTCTTCAGCATCATAACTGAGACCAAGTGAAGGTGCAAGAGTCGAAAATACGTAGAATTCCCGTATGGAAAAGGGTTTTCTTCCCGACACCACCTTGTGGAAAATAAAATCCTCTTTACCATCCCAAAATCCGGTTTTCTTTGCATTTGCCTTTAGGTCACGGCTATACATGAAATTCTCTTTATCATTGAAATCCACCTTACCGATTCGGGGGATATTGGCTGAAATGCCTACATGATCGTTAGGAATCCTTTGGGCCACCCACATTGCACTTGGACTGCCGGGGCCGGAACCATATATTTCAAAATGCCAAACTTCATTTTTATCAGCTACGGTAAGACATTCTCCCCAATCGGCATAACCATACTCTTCACCCAGACGCCCCATCAATGCAATGGCTTCGCGTGCGGTTGTGCAATATTGAAGCGCCATCCTTTCAAGCTCTTCAATATAAAACAAACCGGCTTTGTTGATCAGTTCCGGTCGTCCACTGGTGGTGGTTTCACCGATGGCGAGCTGTTTTTCATTCAGGCAGGGATATGCCACATTCAAAAATCTATATGTCTCCGTTCTAACCACAGGGATGCGTCCCTTCTCTACCACATTGCGCATGTCCCAGGGCTCCTCATTGTGCATCATTCCTTCATAGACCGGCTCCATGTCGCCGATCGAAAAACTCTTACGGGGTTCCATCGTGAGCCAGGTACGGTAATTGGCATCACAAGTGTGTCCTATCATCACGGATCCGTCGGAAGAAGCTCCGGAGGCTACCATAATTGAGGTACAACTCTCCTTATATTGGTCATCCATACGATCGTAAAGCTCTTGAGCGTAGAGATTCGCAGTAAAGAAAAGGAGAGATATGAGCAACAGTGTGGAATTTTTGAATTTCATATTGCAGTATTGTTTCTGATTTGGTAAACTGTCAGGCGGCAAAAATAGTGAAAAAATCATACAAGTCACAATGAAATGACTATCTTTGCACTATCTTAAATCGCATCGTACAATGCAACTGCTAAACAGATCCCGATCTATCGTTCAATTGGATAATGGCCTTGAATTTCAAGGCTATTCGTTTGGTTATATGGCCCCTGCGGATGGTGAAGTGGTATTTTCCACCACTATGACCGGCTATCCCGAGTCTCTGACCGATCCCTCTTACGAAGGTCAGATACTCTGCTCTACATATCCCCTGATAGGCAATTACGGAGTGCCCGGGGCGATAACTTCCGGTGGAGTCCAACAACATTTCGAGTCGGAGAGGATTCATGTCCGTGGTCTGATCATATCCGATTATTCATTAAAATACAGTCACTGGAGTGCAATAAAAAGTCTTGACCAGTGGCTCCGCGAAAACAGGATACCTGCCATTTACGGAGTGGATACCCGCGAACTCACAAAAGTGATCCGTGACAACGGCTCGATGCTCGGAAGAATTATTCCCGAGGGCGAATCTCCCCAGTGGGATGTGGAAGACCCCAACACGACTAGTTTGGTAGCCAGAGTGAGTTGCAAAGAGGTCATCACCTACCCGGGACCGATACGCTCCAAAAGAGTAGTGCTCATAGATTGCGGCGTCAGACACAGCATACTGCGATATCTCATATCAAAAAATATAGAGGTAATCAGAGTCCCCTGGGATTATGATTTCAACGACGGGTCAGTCGGACGTTATGATGGTCTGCTTATCTCCAGCGGCCCCGGAAATCCCGAATTTTGCACTGCCACGATAAGCCACATCCGCCATACTATGACGCTCGGCAAACCTATATTCGGCATTTGTATGGGACATCAGCTCCTCGCAATGGCCGCAGGAGCAAAGACATTCAAACTCAAATACGGCCATCGCAGTCACAACCAACCCGTAAAGGCCACCGATAGCAACAGATGCTACATTACCGCACAGAACCATGGTTATGCAGTGGACACGACTACACTCAGCAAGGATTGGGAGCCCATTTTTACCAATATGAATGATGATACTAATGAAGGTATCCGGCACAAGAGCAAAAAGTTCTTCTCCACTCAGTTCTATCCCGACATGACCGGGGATCCCAAAGACACAAGCTACCTTTTTGACATTTTTCTTACAGCACTATGATAGATAAAAGCATCAAGAAAGTCCTCCTTCTGGGCTCAGGCGCACTTAAGATCGGTGAGGCCGGCGAATTTGACTATTCAGGTTCCCAGGCCCTCAAGGCAATGAAAGAAGAGGGTATATATACAGTCCTGATCAACCCCAATATCGCTACCGTGCAGACATCCGAAGGTGTTGCAGACAAAATCTATTTCCTCCCCGTTACCCCTTATTTTGTAGAGAAAGTAATAGAAAAAGAGCGTCCCCAGGGTATTCTGCTGGCATTCGGAGGCCAGACTGCCCTCAACTGCGGAGTAAAACTTTTCCAGGCGGGGGTGTTCGAAAAATATGGCATCAAGGTACTCGGAACACCCGTCCAAACAATAATCGACACTGAAGACAGGAATCTCTTCAACAAAAAGATGGAGGAAATCGGCATCAAGATTATTGAGAGCCACGCAGTGGAAAATATCGAAGATGCGCGCAAAGCGGCTGCTGAGCTTGGCTATCCGGTAATTCTCAGGTCAGCTTATGCACTGGGTGGCCTCGGCAGCGGATTCTGCGAGAATGAGGAGGAGCTCAATATCCTTGCGGAAAAGTCATTTTCCTACTCTCCACAGGTACTGGTCGAAAAATCGCTTAGAGGCTGGAAAGAGATAGAATATGAAGTGGTACGCGACAAATACGACAATTGTATCACCGTCGCCAATATGGAGAATTTCGATCCGCTTGGTATCCATACCGGAGAGAGCATTGTGGTGGCCCCTTGTCAGACTCTCGACTATCACGACATTTCAATGCTCAAAGAGCTGGCAATAAAGATAGCGCGCCACGTCGGTATAATCGGCGAGTGCAATGTTCAGTTTGCATACGACACTCAATCTTACGACTACCGTGTCATAGAGATTAACGCACGCCTTTCAAGGAGTTCAGCACTGGCTTCCAAGGCCACCGGTTATCCCCTCGCCACGGTTGCGGCAAAGCTCGCTCTCGGCTACGGACTCTTTGAACTCAAAAACTCCGTTACCCGTACCACCTCCGCATTTTTTGAGCCTGCACTAGATTATGTGATCTGCAAGATCCCGCGCTGGGACCTCTCCAAATTTCACGGAGTCTCGAGAGAGATCGGCAGCAGCATGAAAAGCGTCGGGGAAGTAATGGCAATAGGGCGAAATTTTGAAGAGGCTATTCAAAAGGGTTTGCGCATGATCGGGCAGGGTGCTCACGGATTTGTGGCCAATAAGGAGATTGTGGTACCCGACATAGACAAAGCATTGCGTGAACCTACCGACAATCGCATTTTCGTCATTTCCAAGGCATTTCAGAAGGGTTATACGGTGGATGAGATATGTGATCTCACAAAAATCGACAAATGGTTTCTTGAAAAATTATATAACATAGTTGTATTGTCCAAGGAGTTGGAAAAGGCCAATAAACCCGAGGAAGTCGATTTAGAACTCCTGAAACTCTCCAAACAAATGGGTTTTTCCGATTTTCAGATAGGCCGCCTTGTGTTCAAGGATAGATTGGATACTGAAGAGCAGGTTATTCGAATACGCAAATATCGCAAATCGCTCGGCATTGTGCCCTATGTAAAACAAATCGATACCCTGGCGGGCGAGTTTCCGGCACAGAGCAACTATCTCTACCTCACCTACAATGGGCAGGAACATGATGTAGAATATAAGAATGACCGCAGGTCAATTATCGTGCTCGGCTCCGGAGCTTACCGCATCGGCAGCTCCGTAGAGTTTGACTGGTGCAGTGTAAATGCCCTCCAGACCATCCGTAAATTGGGTTGGAGAGGCGTTATGATCAATTATAATCCTGAAACCGTCTCTACCGACTACGATATATGCGATCGTCTCTATTTCGACGAATTGACGTTTGAAAGGGTGCTGGATATATATGAACTGGAATCACCGTACGGCATCATTCTCTCCGTAGGAGGACAGATTCCCAACAATCTGGCCCTACGTCTTGATGAAAATGGCGTCAACATCCTCGGAACCTCTGCAGCAAGCATTGACAGAGCCGAAGACAGGCACAAATTTTCCTCGATGCTCGATTCCATAAAAGTTGACCAGCCAAAATGGCAGGAGCTGACCACCCTCGACGACATTCACCAATTTGTAGAATCAGTCGGATTCCCCGTCCTTGTGCGCCCCTCCTATGTGCTTTCAGGTGCGGCAATGAATGTTTGCTCCAATGAAGGTGAGCTGGATCGATTCCTCTCCCTTGCGGCCAATGTTTCCAAGAAACATCCGGTAGTGGTTAGCGAATTTATAGAAAATGCCAAGGAAATCGAGTTTGACGCGGTGGCCAATCGCGGCGAAGTGATAGCCTATGCAATATCCGAACATATAGAATTTGCCGGAGTACACTCCGGTGATGCAACCATACAGTTCCCTCCCCAAAAACTCTACGTTGAGACCGCAAGAAGGATCAAGAAGATTGCCCGCAAGATTGCATCGGAACTCGATATCTCAGGTCCCTTCAATATCCAGTTTCTTGCAAAAGAGAACGATATCAAGGTAATAGAATGTAACCTCCGTGCATCGAGGAGTTTCCCCTTCGTATCCAAGGTACTCAAAATCAACTTTATCGAACTTGCAACGCGGGTTATGATCGGAGAAAATCCCGTGCCGCCCTCAAAGAGTGCCTTTGACCTCGATTATGTCGGTATCAAGGCCTCCCAGTTCTCATTCTCGCGTTTACAGAAAGCGGACCCCGTATTGGGCGTGGATATGGCATCCACAGGGGAAGTTGGTTGTATCGGTGATGACACGAACGAAGCGATCCTGAAATCTATGCTTTCCGTAGGATACTCCATTCCTAAAAAGAACATTCTTCTCTCCACCGGAGATGCACGCCAGAAGGCAGAAATGCTAAACGCATCCCGTCTGCTGGTACAACACGGTTACAAGCTTTTCGCTACGGACGGCACCTACAAATTCTTTGTGGATAACAATGTTCCCGTCACCCGAGTTCTCTGGCCGAGCGAGAGCGGAGATGAGCGCAGCGCACTGGAGATGATACAGAACAAGGAAATAGACTTTGTAGTAAACATTCCCAAAAATCTCACCGAATCCGAATTGAGTAACGGTTATAAAATACGTCGCGCAGCAGTGGACTTCAATATTCCGCTTATCACCAATACCCGACTGGCTACTGCTTTCATCATCTCTTTCTGCAATCTGCCCATTGAGGAGATTCAGATCAAGAGCTGGGACGAATATACATCATAGCCGGCAAGAATTTTTTTAGCAATATTGGGCTGATCTTTGTCAATTGGATTCACTTTTGGCAAGACAGTCTATGTCAATTTATTTCATAATCTGTGGTTTGTATAGGTTTTTTGTTAACTTTGTTCGACTAAAACTTAAATTGTGTGGGTAAACTATACGAAAAACTAATCCAGGATTATCGCATTAAAGAGGGGCTGAAAGCCTGTATAAACTGCGGCACCTGTACGGCCATCTGCCCTGCTGCCGAATTCTACAAATACAATCCCAAAAACATAGTCAACATTGTCCAAAGCCAGGATGACGCCCAGATTGAGGAATTGCTCAAAGGCGAACAGATCTGGTACTGCGGCGAATGTATGTCCTGTGTAACGCGTTGTCCAAGGCGCAACGCTCCCGGACTTGTGGTCATGGCGTTAAGATCGCTCTCCATTGATCTGGGTTATTTTGTGGAAAGCGAAAAGGGACGACAGATGCTCCCTCTCACACGCCGTATGCAGAGCAATATCCTTAACTACGGCTACTGTGTCTATCCACGCACTTTTCTCTACAAAGATCACCCCGAATATGGCCTGACCGGCAAATGGGTAATCGAAAATATGGAAGATGTCTATGAACGCCTCGGTGCAAATTTGGATGGGAAAGGCCCCGGAATTTTGAGAAAAATTCCTGATGAATCCCTCGCCGAACTAAAGGCAATATTCGATGAGACCGGTGCTACGCGCCGTATGGAAATCATCGAAGAGGCATCTAAACTTAAAGCAAAAAAGATGGGTATCCCCTACGACGAATATGAAAGGAAGGCATTTGAGGATACCGAAAAGGACCATCTCAACCATTAATTTTAAAACAGCATCGAAATGATATTTCAGGGAAAACAGAAAATATGGTCCGACTATCAGAAAGAGATTCCTGATGACCACTGGTTTTACGTAAGAAGCTGCATACGCCAAGGGTTTTTCCCGGGGTCGGAAGTGGCATTTCTCGACATATGTCGTAATAAACTTGGCAAAGATTTCTTTGAAACGGAACACCACACCACTTGCGGAGGAATTGCATACCATGCCGAGGCTCTCCCACAGGAGACCATGATGACCATTATCGCTCGCCAATTTGCTCTAATGGGTGAACATGGTTACAAAAACTACGTATGCTCATGTATCACCTCATTTGGCCTTTATACTGAAGTATTAGAGGATTGGAGGACTTTTCCGGATCTTGAAGATAAAATTCGGGAACACCTATGGAAGTCATGCAGACGCGAATTGACAAAACCGAACTATCTGGCCCACGCCAGCGATATTATTTATAAATTCCGCAACGAAATAGCTGCCAGAGCAAAACACCGTCTGGTGAACCAATATACAGGTAAACCATTAAGAGTTGTAGAGCATATCGGTTGCCATTATTCCAAGATGTTTCCATCCAAAGGCGTAGGCGGAGCGGAATATCCCTATGTTCTTGCCGGCATGATCGATTCCTGGGGAGGAGAAGTGATAGACTATCCTGAACGCAGACATTGCTGCGGATTCGGTTTCAGACAATATCTGGTTAAGGCCAACCGCGGCTACTCGATGTCCAACACCCACAAAAAGTTTGAATCGATGGAGCCCTATAAGCCCGACATGATCATAACCAACTGCCCCGGATGCCCCTATTTCATGGACAGATGGCAATATGTGATAGCCGAGCAGACGGGTAAAACCTATGGCGAAAACGGATATGGCATTCCCGTATTTACTTATGAGGAGGTTGCCGGTCTGGTGTTGGGATATGACCCCTGGGATCTTGGACTCCAGATGCATCAGGTAGCCGTTGAGCCCCTGTTGGATAAGATGGGCGTTAAATACAACAAAAAAGATAAATATAAAGGCAGCGGAGGTAAAATCCTTAAGATGCCGGAATTTCCTATGAACATCAAGTGTTGTTGATATAATAGCTGACTAAATGAAACGAAATGTACTTATAATTGGCGGGGGTCCTGCCGGTATGGAAGCTGCACGCAGAATACGCGATTACGGCCACACCCCGATTCTCATAGAGAAAGAGTCCCGTCTCGGAGGCCATCTGGCGAAATGGCACAAACTCTTTCCCGATGGCGAGTCTACGGAGGAACTTCTAACCTCCCTGACATCCGATATGGAGGGAATCAACTACTTTACAGATACCCATATCGTCTCAATCAACAAACTTAAGGACCTCTATGTGGCTATCTTCTCCAATGGCATTTCAGTACAGGCGGATGCCATTCTTTTTGCAACGGGATTTTCCATGTTTCCCGCTGAAAAGAAGGAAGAATATGGCTACGGCATATATAACCATGTTATTACAAATGCCGACCTTGAGAATTTTTTCAATAAGGGAAAAGATCCGAGGATAAATGATCCGAAGGTTATGGGATTTGTCCACTGTGTAGGTTCCAGAGATGAAAAAGCAGGTAACCGCCAATGCTCCAAGGTATGTTGTGCAACAGCCATCAAACAGGCCTGTGAGATGAAGGAACTCTATCCTGATGCCACCATTTATTGTTTCTATATGGACTTGAGAATGTTTGGCCGCAAATATGAGGACCTCTATCTCAATGCCCAGCGCAAATATGGGATTCTCTTTGTCCGTGGCAGGGTTTCGGAGGTATCCGAAAATATAGATGGAAGACTTGTCGTAAAGGCGGAAGATACGCTTTTCGGCAAACCTTTGAAGATCACTATGGATCTGCTCGTACTCATGGCAGGTATGTCTCCCTGCGCTGAGACCCCCGAAATTGCCTCAATGACCGGAGTACATATCGGAGAAGATGGATTTTTCATGCCTCGGGATTTAATTTACCGAAGCGTGGAGAGTCATAGCAAGGGTATTTTCTTTGCAGGCGCTGCCACAGGCCCCAAGACCATTCCGGAAACACTCAACGAAGCCAGAGCGGCAGCAATGGCCATTGATAACTATTTCAAACAAAAGGCTTAATGATAAATTTCGGATATAGCCTCACACCTAGTTCGACAATTGAAATAGACGATGCAGAGATGCATCTGTTTGATGAATTGTGCGCCATGGAACCCGATGCCATTAAGTGTATGTCATGCGGATCTTGTGCTGCCAGTTGTACTGCCGGTGTTTTTACGGATGTCAATCTGAGAAAAGTGCTGCTCGGCCTTCAACGCGGAGAACAAGAGGATGTGCTCCCACAACTCAAGTCCTGTATGCTTTGCGGCAAGTGCTATATTGTCTGCCCCAGAGGCATCAACACCAGGCATCTGATTCTTTCAATTTGCAAGATTTACAATATCTGACACTATGATGAGGGAAAGATTCATATCGGGTTTCGACCATTTTGTTCTCCCATTTATGGTGGGAATGATATTCGTTCTCCTCTGGTGTATTATCGGAGTTGTTAAGATTATGGTTCAGCTTGAGCGCAAAGATCGCATCAAGTTCTATAAATCCCTTGTCAATCCCGTGATAATGGGAAAGAATGTTCGCGACTGGTTTGGAGATTGCCTGTTTCACGTTAAGCTCTGGAGACGCAACAAGGTATTGGGATATATGCACTCCAGTATAGCTTTCGGCTGGTTCATGCTGATTGTCATCGGTCATATCGAAACATTCCTCTATATTCCCGAAAGGGGCGGATTGTTCTATTATCCCATATTTTTCCGCTACTTCATGGCAGTCGAAAGCACTACTCTGAAGGGTTCGCTGCTCTTCTTCCTTATGGACTTTTTCCTGCTGGTAGTGCTCAGCGGTATAATTCTGGCCATTATCAAACGTTTCCGTTCTCAACTGATGGGAATGCGGAGAACCACGAAGCTCACCCTCCTGGACCGCGTCGGACTCTATTCCCTCTGGGCAATATTCCCATTGAGGCTGATAGCGGAAGGATTTACCGCAGGTGTAGGCGGGGGCAGTTTCCTCACCGTACCTGTCAATTGGCTCTTTGCCAGTATCCTAAGCAAACCTGAAAACTTTACGATCGCCTGGTGGGCCTACTCCATAGCGCTGGGCACCTTTATGATGGTGCTGCCATTTACCAGATATATGCATATTCCCGCGGAGATCCTCCTGATTCCTCTTAAAAATGCAGGCATCAGAGTACGCAGACCGCGCAAAGGCTATGCTTTGGCGGAACTCTACTCCTGCCCCAGCTGCGGAGTCTGTCTGGACGCCTGCCCCATGAGTGTCGATAAAGCTGGGCTCAAGAATACTACCGTCTATTATGTACGTCAGGTCAAACGAAGAAATCAGCCCCGTGCTCTTGCAATTGCCGATAAGTGCCTGATGTGCGGCAAGTGCTCAGTCCTCTGCCCCATCAACATATCAGCCATAGATCATCGTCTGGCCCTACGTAAGCAACAGCCCTACAATATAGAACACGACTACAGTTATCTTGATAAAGTCCCTGATGCTGCGCTCACATCAGCAATCTCGGTCGGTGGAGAGAAAGTGCTTTATTACTCCGGATGTATGAGCTCATTGACACCAACGGTGTCTCAATCAGTACAGAAGGTGCTTACAACGGCGGGGGTAGATTTCACGCTGATGGATGAGCAAGGGACAATATGTTGCGGAAGACCGTTGCTGCTCTCCGGTCGCACGGAAGAGGCAAAGGCACTTATAGAGAAGAATAAACAGATAATAAAGGAGAGCGGTGTACCTATACTGCTGGTATCTTGTGCCATTTGTTACAGAATATTCAAAGAGGATTATGATTTGGAGGGAGTGCAGGTGATGCACTATACCGAGTATTTTGAGCAACTGGCTGCCGAAGGAGTCATAAAGTTGAGAAAACAGGAGGAACTTAAATATGTATATCATGATCCCTGCGAACTCGGTCGTGGCTGCGGCATCTACGAGGCTCCCCGCAAGGCTCTGGCCAGGGTTGCCAACCTCGTACCGGCAGCTAAAGAACGCAAAGAAAGCATCTGTTGCGGCGGCTCTCTAGGCAGTCTCACGCTTACACATGAAGAGAGAGGACGCATCACGGAGAATTCCATCCGCAACCTTACCGCCAACTCTCCCGACAGGATTGTGACCGCCTGTCCGCTCTGTATGAAGACCTTCAGCAGGCAATCGGAAATTAAAGTAGTCGACTTTGCCCAGGCTATTGCTGAAAATATAGTATGTAGTATGTAGTAGGTAGTGTGGAGTGTGGAGTGTGGAGTGTGGAGTGTGGAGTGTGGAGTGTGAGTTATGAATTGAGGGGTTTATTGGATTTTAGAGTTTAGTGGGGTTGATTTTTTTGAGAAAAGGCTAGAGAGTTCAGTGAAGATTTAAGAAGTGATTAGAGATAATAATAAAGAATAATGAAAAACGCTATGAAGAATTTCAAACCCACAAAGTACGTACTTGAAAATTTGGCCACCGGCCGCAGATTTGAAGACACAGGTTGGCTTCTGGAAGACCCACAAGGGGAAGGACCCTCACTGATCAGAGCCATTTACGAAAAGAAACAGATAGAATTTGGAAGTCAGGAAGAGGGCATCTACCGTTTTGCCGACTGGCTTCCCATCAACCACACACTCAAAGGATCTGCCGCTACACAGACCTACAAAAGTGAGGCTCTTGCTGCTGAGCTCGGTCTTCCCAATCTCTATATTTCTTTTTCCGGCTACTGGCCGGAGAAGGGCGCATTTATGACCACCGGTTCATTCAAAGAGACAGAGGCCTATTCCGTATGTGGCAGACTCTCTCACAACAAGAAAGGAGTATTGGTAGTGGCCTCGGCAGGTAACACGGCCAGAGCATTTGCAAAAGTCTGCTCTGAAAACAACATCCCGCTACTGTTAAGTGTTCCTGAAGACAATATTGATGCATTGTGGTTTGATAAACCTATCAACGACTGCGTCAAGCTTATCAGCTCACCCAAAGGCAGTGATTATTACGACGCTATAGCTCTTGCCAACAAAGTCTGCACTTCGGAGATGTTTTTTGCCGAAGGCGGGGCAAAGAATGTAGCCCGCAGAGATGGTATGGGCACAACCGTGCTTTCTGCAGCCGAAGTGATCGGACGTATTCCCGATTGCTATTTTCAATCAATCGGAAGTGGTACCGGTGCCATAGCTGCCTGGGAAGCCAATTTACGTCTGATTGAAGACGGCCGTTTCGGCAACCATAAGATGAAACTTTTTCCTTCGCAAAATATACCTTTCACACCCATGTATGATGCGTGGAAAGTGCGCAGCAAAACCCTTCTGCCAATGGATGACGAAGAGGCACGTCTCAAGGCAATTGCAATCGATGCCAAAGTGCTTTCCAACAGAAGACCCCCTTATGCCGTGCGTGGAGGCCTCTATGATGCAATGTGCGATGCAGGAGGAGATGTGGAACTGGCGGATAACGACGATATCAAAGAGATGCAGGCACTCTTCCTGCGTACCGAGGGAATCGATATTCATCCGGCATCTGCAGTAGCTACGAAAGGTATGATCAATGCCTTCAATGCAGGTAAAATGCCGAAAGATGCTATTATCATGCTCAACATTACAGGTGGAGGAGAAGAGCGTTTCAAACGCGACCACAAGGTTGTTTATCTCAAGCCCTCCCTTATCGCGCTGGCTTCAGACGAAGGTGTAATCACCAGAGTTGAAAATCTGTTTAAATAATTTCCTTAATGAGAAAGACTCTCAATGAGAATGTTTCTTTTTCTGTTCGCTCACCATCACCATCTCAGTGGCTTTAGCCAAAGCAGGAATGATGTGTGAGAATATATGCTCATTGCCTATTTCATGAAGCAAACCGAACTTTTCGAGTGAATCATAGACATTCTCCTGGACTCCTGAGAGAATAACCTGGATACCGGACTTTTTAGAACGTTTGTGGAGGCTGCGAAGGTTGTTAACCCCTGTAGAATCGATGAAAGGCACCTTACGCATACGTATGATACGCACTTTAACAGCATCTTGTTTGGTTTGGCGGTCAAGTTCATCCATCTTGCTGGCGAGCCCGAAAAAGAAAGGACCGTCTATTTCAAAGATTTCTATGCCTTTAGGAACTGAGAGTTGTTCGGTACTCTCAAGTTGTGCCCTTTCTTCACTTTCAGTTGCAGCCAAATAGTCGGTATCGAGAACCGTGATTGAGGAGGTCTCGGAAACACGTTTAACAAAGAGGATGATAGCCATCAAGAGACCTACTTCGATTGCAACCGTCAAATCTATCAGCACTGTCAGGAAAAATGTAATCAGCAAAACTATCATGTCAGCCCTGTCACCTTTGAGCAGATACTTGAATGTCCTCCACTCACTCATATTGTAGGCCACCATCACAAGGATTGCAGCAAGGCAAGAGAGCGGAATATAGACCGCGTATGGCATGAGAAAGAGAAAAATCAGCAGGAGAACAATGGCGTGAATGATACCTGCCACAGGAGTTTTTCCTCCGTTGTTAATGTTGGTCATCGTACGTGCAATGGCTCCCGTTGCCGGAATACCGCCAAAAAGAGGAGTGATGATGTTTGTAATACCTTGTCCTATTAGCTCTGTATTGGAGTCGTGACGCTTGCCGGTGACACCATCCGCAACCATGGCAGCCAGGAGTGACTCGATTGCACAGAGTATGGCAATCGTAAATGCCGGCTGGAAGAGTTTAACGGCAGTATCGAGAGTAATTTTCGGTGCCACAGGCTGAGGGATCGCGATTCCTCCCGCAAGTTCGGGAAATTTGCTGCCAATTGTAGCAAATTCCAGTCCTGCAAAACGGGAGAGCAGCAATGAAATGAATGTTCCGACTATGATCGCAATAAGTGATCCCGGTACTTTTTTAGTCACTCGTGGCCAGAAAATGATTATCGCTAAACAGAAGAGTGACATCGAAGTTTCCGCAATGGAAATCGAACCCAGATTACTAAAATAGCATCCCCATTTGGCAAGAAAACTTGAAGGTACTTCCGCTATGGTCAGTCCGAGGAAATCTTTAATCTGGGTGGAGAAAATAGTCACGGCGATACCAGAGGTAAAGCCTATCACAATAGGATACGGAATGAACTTGATCAGAGTGCCGAGCTTGAAGATACCCATCAACACAAGCATGATACCTGCCAAAATTGTAGCTATTATCAAGCCCTGAATTCCAAATTCCCCCACTATGCCGGCAACAATCACGATGAATGCTCCGGTTGGACCTCCGATCAAAAAATGTGAACCGCCTAATAGAGATGTAAGAAAACCTGCAACGACGGCGGTAATCAAACCCTGTTGAGGCGTAACTCCTGAAGCAATACCGAAGGCGATTGCCAGCGGTAAGGCCACGATACCCACTATTACACCTGCAATAAAATCCTGAATAAAGGTCTCTTTATTGTAATTTCCTTTCTTAAAAAGTTCAAAAAACTTGGGTCTGAAAAGCTGTGACAATCTGGTTTTCATCTGGAATGTTAAATAAATTCAGTTATCTTTGGAATTTTAAACGCAAAAGTATCTATTTATAACCAACTTTAAAAATTAATTATCAAAAGCCGGTATTATGTTCAGGAAAACGGTAAACGCCAGCGTACGCCTAGTACAAAGATATCTGCCGGAGCCCTTCATTTTTGCTCTGTTGCTCACTTTTATTTCATTCGCGGTTGCGATTCCTGTATGCAGGCAGACACCGTTGGAAGTCTTGACCAATTGGGGCCACGGAGTATGGGAACTGCTTGCCTTTTCGATGCAAATGGCACTTGTCCTTGTATGCGGTTCTACTTTGGCCGATGCACCCGCTATTAAAAAGGGACTTAACAAACTGGCTTCAATGCCCAAAAAACCTGTTGGGGCGATTGCACTTGTTTCTTTAGTTTCGGCACTCGCCTGCTGGATCAACTGGGGTTTTGGTCTCATCATAGGAGTCATCTTCGCCAAATCAATTGCACGAAAGATGCGCGGAGTAGATTATCGTCTACTGATTGCATCTGCATATAGTGGATTTGTTGTGTGGCACGGAGGTATATCCGGTTCCATTCCTCTGGCGCTTGCTACTCCGGGTGATGCACTCGCTGCAGTCACTATGGGCGTAGTTACTGAGCCCATTCCCATCAGCAATACCATTCTTTCTCTTTACAATCTGGGGATTTGCCTATTTGTAATAGTTGCATTGGTAGTGGCTAATTCCCTTATGCATCCAAAGAGTAAAGAGGTGATAGAGGTAGATCCAAGACTTCTTGAGGAGGAAGAGGAAAAAAATTCTTTCAAACCTACTACTCCGGCAGAAAAGGCTGAAAACAGCATCGTGATCTCCCTCATCATAACTTTGATGGGGCTTGCCTTTCTCGTAATTAAATTTGTGAACGGAGGATCGCTGGATTTGAATTCCGTGATAATGCTCTTCCTTTTCCTCGGAATATTGTTTCACAAGACCCCTATAGCCTATGTCAATTCACTCAACAAAGCAGCCGTAGGCAGTGCGGGTATCTTGCTTCAATTTCCATTTTATGCCGGTATTATGGGCATAATGACAGGTACTTCAGCCGAAGGAGTTTCACTTGCAGGTGAGATCAGCAATCTTTGCGTCAACATCTCCAACGAGCATACATTCCCTCTTCTGACCTTCCTAAGTGCAGGTCTGGTCAATATATTCATACCTTCGGGCGGAGGACAATGGGCTGTTCAAGGACCGATAATGATGCCTGCCGGAGCTGCTCTGGGAGTTGCTCCTGCCATCACGGGAATGGCGATTGCCTGGGGTGATGCCTGGACAAATCTGATACAGCCTTTCTGGGCCATTCCCGCACTTGCCATAGCCAAACTTGGAGCCAGAGATATAATGGGATATTGCCTGATAAATCTACTGATTTCAGGTATGATTATCTGTTTGGGATTCTTACTCTGGACTCTCTGACTCCGGACCCGGAACTCTGAACTCAGAACTCTCCGACTCCGGACCCGGAACTCGGAATTCGGAGCTCAGAACAACATATTCAGAACTACAGACTCTGAACTCTCAATGCTGCTCTTCAGCGTAACGTTCTACTGCTTCAAAGACCCGGAGGAAATTGCCTCCCCAGATTTTTATGATTTCCTCATCGGAGAAACCCTCTTCGATAAGACGTTTCGTGAGGTTGTGGTACTCGCTCATATCTTTGCAGCCGATGAGTCCGCCACCGCCGTCAAAATCACTACCGACTCCTACATGATCAATCCCGACAAGGTCTATGATATAATGCAGGTGATTCATAAAATCATCCAGCGAAGCGGCACTGTAATCTGGACCGTAACGGAGTAGCCAGGCATCAAGGGCCAGATGTATCACACCGCCCTTTTCAGCAATTGCAATAATCTCTTCATCGATAAGATTGCGTGATAGTTCACGTACTGCGAAAACACAGGAATGACTTGCTATTATAGGTGTTTTGCTCACTTCAACGGCTTGGAGTGTTGCCTCTCTGGAAGCATGTGACAGATCAACAACAATACCGAGACGATTCATCTCGGCAATCGCCGCTTTCCCGAAATCAGAAAGGCCTCCGTGCAATTTGACTTTTGTGGTACCGGCATCGGCTATGGCATTATTGCCGTTGTGGGTAAGTCCTATCATTCTCACCCCCTGGTCATAATAGTATTGAACCAGCGGAAGCGAATCACCAAGACAGCAGGCATTTTCTATCGAAAGAAAAAGTGCGACCTTGCCCGCCTTTTTAAGAGCCTTCATCTCCTTTATGGAGGTGGCAACAGCACCAAGATCACTATTCTGCTCCGCATATTGCTTGAGTAAAAATATCAATGTATCGGCATATTCGCGCGCAAAACGGTGAAACTCCGGGTCGATAGGCCCCTGATCCTGATATGCCGCAAAGAAAGCGGCATCCAGACCTCCATCATGCATCTGCTGAAATGAAACCTGCCCTCCCTTAACGTCGAAATCACCATCCGGATGGGCAAGCCACATCGAAAAATCGTTATGAGTATCAATTGTGAACATCTTTTTGTGCAGGCGCACAACCCTTGTTTCAACCGTCTCCTCGACACATCCTGAAAAGAAAACTATTGCCGCTATGAAAAGCAAAATTGTCGAAATGAATTTTATCCTTTGCATTACTGTATATTGTATTGAATATTATTTACTTAAAAGCCAATTATTACTTACTTATAATTATTTATTATTTACTCTAACTTCCCTCGCAACCCTTACCTATTCTTCACTCAACACTCCATACTCCATACTCCACACTACTCACTCAAAACTCAATACTTCCCCGCAACACGTAACTCGCACCGCCACTACTACACACTACACACTACACACTACACACTATCTCCAACACTTCTGCCACAACGAAGTTGCTGCCGCAAATAAATATCAAATCCTCTTCTCCAGCCAATGAATCTGCCATCTACAGTGCCTCCTTGACGGAAGTGGTTATG
>JAGONS010000055.1 GCA_017992915.1 Bacteroidales bacterium
ATCTTACACCGTATTATAGCAAAGCAGACGGTGCGTGGGGTTTCAGCCACGGCAATTCTTCAATTTACACACTTTTCGAGGGCTCCGCTTCGGAGTATTTCAGCTGGACACTGGCCAATCACTGGATCAGCACAGGTCGTTTGGATGACGACGAATACGAATACGGCTGGCCTTATACTTCCCTCGGATATTCCAACACTACAAACTGGATAGATTTATGTTTTATAAATCTTAATTTCAGTAATTGGACGATTTCTCTCGGTAAAGATATGATCCTTACCGGAGGATTTGAGTATGATGACTGGGACTGGGATGTACATCCCGAGTTTGCAACTTCCCTTTGGAACGGACTTCCGGTCTATCAGTGGGGAGGGAAGGTCACCTATACCACTCCCAACGAGGGTCATGAGTTTGCAATCCAGGCAACTACTTCCCCTTTCGCAGAAAGATTTTTCTCGAAAAACCTTTTTACATCTTCCGCACAGTACAAAAAGTATGGAGAAGTGTATGAGGTAATAGCGAGTGCATCAGTGTTAGCTTACGAACCGGAAGGCAGGGCTGAAGGCAACATTTGGTATTATCCTTTGTTTGTTCTCGGTCAGAGAGTCCATCTGGGTGACTGGACCTTGACTTTGGATGTTTCCAACAACTTCGGATTTGATGACGTTTATGTCAGACTAAGGGAGGGTTTGGGTCTGAATGCAGCAGTTACCTGGGCTCCTTCAGACAAGTTAGAGCTTGGCTGGAGAGGGTTGCATGCGAGGACATTCAATATGTACCCGGGGCAACTAATCCGATGGAATACCGGCCTTATCTGTCATTATTATCCTCTTAAAGATAGTGATGCCCTCAGAATCCATGCATACGTAAATTATGATAATGATCGCGGAGATTCAAATTTAACATTCTCTGTAGGTATCAGATACAACTTTCTTATTAACCTTTGGTAATAAATGGCAGCTTCAGACAAGATCATCGAGATCCGTCATCTGAGCAAGTCCCTTGGTAATAAGAAGGTGCTGGATGACATTACTATAGATATACGTAAAGGAGAATTCGTTACATTTCTCGGTCCTTCAGGTTGCGGCAAGACCACTACTTTGAGGTTGATTGCCGGCTTTCTCGCCCCTGATGAGGGCGAAATACTGTTCGAGGGCAAGGATATCTCCGGAGTTCCTCCTTATAAACGTCCTTTTAACACCGTATTCCAGCGTTACGCCTTGTTTCCGCATCTGGATGTGTACGACAACATCGCATTCGGCCTCAAACTCCGGAAGGTTCCTCGAGAGGAAATCAACAAGAGGGTACGCAGGGTGCTCAAAATGGTGGGTATGACCGACTATGAGGATAGGGATGTGGATTCTCTCTCAGGTGGACAGCAGCAGAGGGTGGCCATTGCGCGAGCGTTGATCAACCAGCCCAAAGTGCTGCTTCTGGATGAGCCTCTGGCGGCACTTGACCTTAAGATGCGCAAGGATATGCAGATAGAATTAAAGGAGATGCATAAGAAACTCGGTATTACCTTCATTTACGTCACCCACGATCAAGAGGAGGCGCTTATCCTCTCTGACACCGTCGTGGTGATGAATGAGGGCAAAATACAGCAGATTGGCACTCCCACGGATATCTACAATGAGCCTCGGAATTGCTTTGTAGCCGACTTTATAGGCGAATCCAATATTCTCAACGGTAAGATGTTCGCCGACCGTAAGGTGGGCTTTATTTACCACGATTTCGACTGTATAGATGAAGGTTTCGGAGAAAATGTTCCCGTAGATGTAGTAGTGCGTCCTGAAGATATTTATATAATGAAAAATACCGAGGGTGCGCAGTTTACCGGTGTTGTCGAATCTTGCGTATTCCAGGGTGTTCACTACAAGATGTTTGTTCAGACTGATACCGGTTACGAATTGATGGTACAGGACTACAATGCATTTGATGTGGGTTCGACTGTCGGTCTGGTCATCAGGCCGGAGGATATCCAGGTTATGCACAAGGAGCGCTCATTGAATACCTTTGAAGGAGAAATGGTGGACGAAACCCATGTGCGCTTTCTTGATGGTGAGTTCGAATGTCCAAGACAGCCGGGAGTCGAAAAAGGTCAAAAGGTCAAAGTGGAGGTCGATTTCAACAAGGTTGAACTATTTGACCACCAGGAAGAGGGAGTACTCTCCGGTTTCGTCTATTTTATGATATATAAAGGAAACCATTACCATATTACTGTGATGACCGATGAGGGTCACCACATCTGGGTCGACACCCATGATGTATGGGATAAAGGTGACCTGGTTGGTATTAATTTCCCTGCTAAACACATCAAGATAACCCCGTTGAAATGAATAAACGAAGCAGTTGGAGTCTGCCATATCTGATCTTTCTGGTCATTTTCGTGGTGCTTCCCCTGATTTTGATACTGGTATATGCTTTCCAGGATGCTCAGGGCCGCTTTTCGTTTGAAAACATCACGAGGTTTTTCTCGGACAAGGATGCCTTGAGTACCTTTGGGCTTTCGCTCGAAATTGCCATTTTAAATACCCTGATATGCCTTCTGCTGGGTTATCCCGCTGCCTGGATTCTTGCCAATAAGAAATACAACCGCAGCGCAGTGACTGTGGTGCTATTTATCCTTCCGATGTGGATAAATGCCCTTATGAGGACCCTGGCCACGGCAGAGCTCTTCAATGTGCTGGGTATTACGCTGGGTAAGGGTACTTTGCTATTCGGTATGGCCTACGACTATATTCCATTTATGATCTATCCGATCTACAACATCCTCAGTAGAATGGATCACTCTTATATTGAGGCGGCGGAAGATCTGGGAGCTACTCCCTGGAAGGTCTTCTGGAGGGTAACCGTGCCTCTTTCAATCCCGGGTGTAATCAGCGGAGTTATGATGGTATTCATGCCTACGGTATCCACCTTTGCCATCTCCGAATTCCTGACCAACAACAAGATCAAGCTCTTCGGTACCATCATTCAGGAGAATATCAACTCCTCCATGTGGAATTACGGATCTGCCCTTGCCTTAATCATGCTCGTTATCATTGGTATCACTTCATTGTTTTCCAATGATAGTAAAAATGCCGAAGGAGGGCTTGTCTAGGTTATGAAGAAGTTTTTAGCAAAGGCATATATCTGGTTTCTGCTGGTCATTCTCTATGCCCCCATCATTTTTATAATTATCTTCTCCTTTTCGGAGTCAAGGGTGTTGGGCAACTGGACCGGTTTTTCCACCAATCTATATACAAATCTATTCTCACCTCAGGCAGCCGGTGCTACATCACTATTTAAAGCTATTTACAATACGTTGATTATTGCGCTGATATCGGCATTTGTATCTATGATCCTCGGTGCCATTGCCGCCATAGGCATTTATAACCTGCGAAGCCGCAATAAGAGCGTAATGCTTTTCTTAAATAGCATTCCGATAATCAATCCTGACATCATCACCGGTGTATCGCTCTTTTTGCTCTTTATATTTCTGCATATTTCGCAGGGCTATACTACCGTCGTGCTGGCGCACATTACCTTCTGCACTCCTTATGTGGTGCTGAGCGTGATGCCGCGACTGACACAGATGAATCCTAATATCTATGAGGCGGCACTTGACCTGGGTGCAACTCCGATGCAGGCGCTTCGCAAAGTGCTGATACCTTTGCTGCGCCCCGGAATGATCTCCGGATTCATACTGGCATTCACAATGTCGCTTGACGACTTTGTCGTAACATTTTTTACCAGAGGTACAATCGGTCTTGAGACGCTCTCCACCTATATTTACGCCGATGCGCGTAAAGGAGGCCTTACTCCGGAACTGCGTCCTCTGATGACTATCATATTCTTAACTATCTTAATCCTTCTGGTGATATTCAATATCAGGAAGGCAAAATCCGAAAAACAACTGACATAATGAAAAGACTTTTTACCCTTCTGGCAGCCTTGCTGCTTATTGTATCCTGCACAAGTGACAGGAGCAAGTATCTGAAAGTTTACAACTGGGGCGACTATATTGACGAGTCCCTAATCGGCGAGTTCGAGCAGTGGTATTACGAACAGACCGGTGAAGAGGTGAAAATCATCTACCAGACTTTTGACATCAATGAGACTATGCTTTCAAAGATCGAAAAAGGAGAGGAGGACTTCGACGTGGTATGTCCTTCGGACTATATCATCGAACGTATGCTCCGTGATGACATGCTCTTGCCCATAGACAGGGATTTTGGCGATACTCCCAACTACATTGATGACAACATCGCCCCCTATATTCGCGAGTGCTTTGACAAGATCGATGGCAGCGGCAAAAATGCCAACGATTATTCAGTCGGCTATATGTGGGGAACTGCAGGTATCCTTTACAACAAAAAATATGTGGCAGCAGAAGATCTGGGTACCTGGGATATCATCAGGAATCCCAAATATACCAACAAAATCTTCATTAAGGATGCCCCCAGGGATGTGTACTGCTCGGTTTTGATTTATCTTAAACAGGATGAGTTAAAAGAGGGAAAAATTACCCTTGAAGAGTTGATGTATGACTCTTCGGATGCTTCAATTGAAGCTGTGGAGAACTATATGAAGGATGTGAAGAGTCTGGTTGCAGGTTGGGAGGCTGATTTCGGCAAGGACCAGATGACTCAGGAGCGCGGTTGGATCAATCTCACCTGGAGTGGAGATGCTGTATGGGCTATTGAAGAGGCAAAGGCAATGGGTGTAGAACTCGATTACTATGTCCCCTACGAGGGTAGCAGCGTATGGTTTGACGGCTGGGTAATCCCCAAATATGCCAAGAATATAAAAGCTGCGAAATACTTCATCAACTTCCTCTGTATGCCGGAAAATGCCGTGAGGAATATGGATGTCATCGGCTATGTTTCTGCAATCGGTAGTGATTCGGTACTTGAGGCGATTGAGGATGAAGAATATGAGCCCCTTGATTTGAGATATTTCTTTGGCCCCGAAGCTGATTCAGTACGTGCCAATCCCGTGCTCTATCCCGATCAGAGTGTAATTGATCGCTGTGAAATGATGCATGACTGGGGTGATGAGACTCCCAAATTGATTTCAATGTGGAGCCGCGTCAAAGGCAATGAATCAAGCAATGTCGTGACGATAGTCATCATTTGTGTCTTCGTGGTCTTGCTTGTGATATTCGCTTTGCGCAGGAGCATATCCAAGTCACGCCGTGGAAGCAGTAATAAAAAAGGCAAAAAGCCTGTGAAGAAGTAAAGGTATGAGGAATAAAAAAGAAGAGGAATAACTTGTGTTATTCCTCTTCTCGTGGGAGCAATAGGATTCGAACCTATGGCCCTCTGCTTGTAAGGCAGATGCTCTAAACCAGCTGAGCTATGCTCCCTTTTGTTTAGGGATTGCAAATATAGATACTTTTTTAAAACCACCAAAATAAAATGAAGAAAATTGTAATTATTTCAATGCTGATTGCTCTCTTTTCAGCCTGCAACGCGCCTAAGGCCAATATTGCAGAGCTGATTCAGATAACAAAGGAAATTCCTCAATATGTTAAAGCCGCAAAAATTCCGGTCTTCCAATATCGTATTTTCGAGCAGGATATAAGTGTCGGAGGGGTCATTCTTGCGGATAGTGTTTACAGCTACACCCAGCCTGCCAATGAATCCGCTATCTTTCAGGCGGCCTCCCTCAGCAAGCCTTTATTTGCATACATTGTTATGAAGATGGTGGATAGGAGAGAGATTGACCTAGATACTCCCATCTGCCACTACACAGATATGGATCGGTTTGAGGATAAAGAGATGGCCGCTATTCTCACTCCGAGGATGGTGCTCTCACATACCACGGGACTGCCCAACTGGGCAACCGGCCCTTCATCGGACGAATGGCCGACCAGTGTGATCAAATTCAAATACCCGGCAGACTCTTGTTTTTCCTATTCCGGTGAGGGCTTTGCTTATTTGCAGCGCGCCGTAGAGGCAATTCGCGGTGCATCTCTGGATGAAATTGCACGCGAAGAGGTATTTATCCCACTGGAGATGAATTCCACCTCATATGGTTGGATGCCGCAGTATGATAGCATAGCGCTTGACGGTTTCAACCGTACTGCAGAAAATCGCGGTCAGGGTCGCCACCCGCGCGAGAATAGTGCTTACACCCTGCGTACCAATGCTGCCGACTATTCGCGCTTCCTGATAGCTCTTCTGGATGGAACCGGTCTTACTGCTGCTTCGCATGCTGAAATGCTCAGGCCGCAGGTGCATGCAATTCGCTATGCTGATAACCACCGTGATTGTGACTCAACAGTTTGGTGGTGTTTGGGTGTGGGATCGATTTTTTCAGATACAGCTGCCGCTGAAAAAGGGGAGGCCCCACGCTACTATTGGCATTGGGGTGATAACGGAAATTTCAAGGCACTCTTTGTGTTCCGTCCTGAAGATTGTCGGGGATTAGTCTATTTTACAAATAGTGCAAACGGCCACGACGTAGTTACATCAGTAACGCAAGCAACCTTCGGAGAAGAACTTCCCCTGCAGGATTGGATTCAAAAATAAGGGTTTTAAGCTATTTTGAGCTCTTCGACTATATTGGATATCCAATTTTTGTTTGAACGCGTTTAAAGGCGTTTTAAAGCACTTATAATCGTTTCTATATGAAAACCCTTTACTGCTATTTTTTACTAATTGCTCTTCTGTTTGCATATTCATGTCAAGGCGACAATAATACGACAGATCTCGTTCAGTTGATTCCATTTCCAAATAAGATCGAGATTGGTCGGGATTCGCTAGATATTTCGTCGGGGTTCAAATTGAATTTTGCGGAGGTTACTCCAGGTACAG
>JAGONS010000056.1 GCA_017992915.1 Bacteroidales bacterium
GTAATCTCAACAATCTTATTGTCTTCAATGGTTGCAATTGCAAAATAGGCACAGTGGCCAAAATGAGAACTTACTTTCCCGTTTTCCATCGGGACAGCTATTTTTTTTGTCATAAGTTTACTTTTATAAGTTGTTAATTTTCCCGTGAATTACTCCTGATTTTGTTCAACCCTGCGGCCAAATCCACGACCGGCTCCCACTCCTAGTCCGCGACCGAATCCTGCTCCTGCTCTCAATCCGGAGCCACATGCGCGTCCAAAGCCTCGTCCCATTCCACGGCCAGTTCCGTATCCGCGTCTGCCCCTGCCGAATCCTAAGCCTCTGCCCATACCGCGTCCTTCATTGACATTCATATTCTCTACTGTTTCTTCATTGAAACCTTTTCTGTCGGCACCAAAATCGGTGCATTTCCCCATTTGACGACCGGTCATCGGACCTTCGCCTCTTGGTCCTGTTCTATTAAATCTTGGCATAATGTTTCTTTTTTAAAATATTAATAATCAAATAACGCCCGTTAAGCGTTTATAATTGTTTGATGATATCCGCAACAGATTTATCATTTTCCTGCTGCATCTTTATGTTAAGTCTATCCAGTATAGCTTTTGCTTTGCCACCCAATTCACTTGCGACAACCTTGGTAACCCCCTTTGAAGCGATAAACTCTACCGCTTTTGGTCCTGCCCCATCTGAAGCATCCCTGGCAGGATTGGCAAAAAAGTCGGTGGTCTTGGTACCGGTATCGTAAATGGCAAAATATGCACAACGTCCAAAACGATTATCCATCTTGGATTCCAAACTATTTCCTTCGGATGTAATTGCAATTTTCATATTTATTCGTTTTTATTTTGATTATATCTCATTCTTTCACCCTCTTCAGCTGCATTGAGTCCGTGACGGTGTCTACCCATCCCTCTCCCATGCCTGCCGGGGCCTGTTTGTTCATTTTCTTTAATTTGTTTAATAACTTCCTCACAACAATTGATGTCAATAATTTTACCCTCTATAAGAGCCCGGGCTATTTTTTGAACGGCACAATTATAAATCCGCGTAAAAGTGGGTCGCGAGATTTCCATTTTCTCCGCACCCTCTTCCTGCAACAATTTGTCGTAAGCAGCTAATTTGAATGCCTCATACTCGTCGTGTTCGATAATCACTCTCTCCAACTCTCTCAACGGAACTCCTACCGGCTTGAAACACATCACTTCCGGCAAACTTTGTATTCTTCGGCATTTTTTAGGTCTCGGCATATTTCAATACATTTAATAATCCTAACCCGCACGTGGTGCGGGTTAGGAAATTCACTCAAAACAACTATTTTTTGTAAAGTTTCTTCTCAATCTCTTCCTTTGGAAGTTTTTTGGTACAGAAGAACCAGTCGTAGCAGGTCATTTCACCCTCTTTACCTTCCATTCTCTCCTTTGCAACTCCGCAAGAACCGGCTGTAGGTACGATGACATCGTCACCGAGATGCCAGTCTGCAGGTAAAGCAACGCCGAATTTGTCGGCTGTCTGGAGACCGATAAGCACACGTTTCAGTTCATTGAAATTGCGTCCCATCGAAATAGGATAGTAGAGGATGGTACGGATCATTCCCTTAGGATCGATGAAAAAGACTGCACGTACTGCTTTTGTGCTGCTTTCTCCCGGTTGAACCATGCCATATTTTTTGGCAACTTCCATTGTAATATCTTCTATGAGAGGGAAAGTAACTTCCACATTCTTCATTCCCTTATACTCGATTTTTTCCTTGATGGTACGCAACCATGCGATGTGGCTGTAGAGGCCATCAATTGATAGTCCTACCAATTGGCAGTTAAGCGCATCAAATTCTTTTTGCATTGTTGCAAAAGTCATGAACTCCGATGTACAAACTGGAGTGAAGTCAGCCGGGTGGCTAAATAGAATTATCCATTTTCCTTCATAATCAGCGGGAAAATTTATGTTACCCTGAGTAGTAACGGCCTTGAATGCAGGCGCCTTTTCACCTATGCGCGGCATTACATTGATTTCTTGATTTGTATCCATAATATTAGATTTAAAATTGTTTAATAATTGATAAATTCTTTCTTGTTCTTTGTTAATTTTCTGCAAAGATAATGAACCTTTGTTCATAATCCAAATTTTTTTGAAATTATTTTAAATTATTATAAACAATTTTTTAACAATCGTTTCATTGTGTATTTAAAAGAGGCCTACGTCGCTTTTAGAGAAGGGGTTTTAATGCAAATACAACCATCGGTTTTATAATTTTTCAAAAATAATCCGGAAAAAAGCACCATTCTTTGCGCAATTATTGATACCTTAGCAACTTGAAACTTAAAAGATGAAAGAAATGAAACTATTGCGAATTATTTTCGCGGCCGCTCTATTGGTCGCTCCTTGTGCGCTTCTTGCACAAGATAACCTCAATAAGGATTATTTCAAGCTGAAAGGCTATCTCCAGGGAGGATTTAATGTTGATGATGAAGGCGACAACACATTCTACCTAAAACGGGCAGTACTTACTCTTTCCGGAGATGTCTACAAAAAAAATGAGTCAAAGTTCGATTATCAGCTTATGGTAAATATGGCAGGCTCGCCCAGTATTTTGGAGTTGTGGGTGAGATACTCCCCCGTCCGGGAATTTGGCATGCAACTGGGCCAGTTCAAAATACCTCTGAGCATTGAAAATACAGATCGTAGTCCTACCACAATAGAAATGATCGAGTATTCTTTACCGGTGGAGAAACTGGTCAGGAGTGGCAGAGACGTTACCGGCATAAATACCTCAGGCCGCGATATTGGTTTCAAGGTATTCGGAAGCCTGTTTCATAAAGAGAATCACAGCATCGTGAGTTACGATCTCGGACTCTTTAACGGTAACGGCACCAACAGAAGAGATAATGACGGACGTAAAGATATTATTGCCCGCCTTATAATCTCACCTATAAGGTATCTCAAAATCGCCGGATATTACCAGAACGGCACCGTCAAAGCCGATCATATTGAGGGAAATATTGTTACCAGATATGGCGGAGGCATCTCCTATGATAACAATAAAGTAATGGTTCGCAGCGAGTATATAGGCGGTTATACCGGCAAATTCCTATCGGAGGGAGTCTACCTCACATCCGGATATTGGGTTACCGATAAACTGATGGCATTGGGCAGGGCGGATTACTTCAAATTGGAGAGAAATTTGAAAGATAGGGAGATGTTCTATACGCTGGGATTAATATATAAACCCTGGAAGAATCTTCGTCTCCAACTCAACTACACCCTACAAGAGTTCACAACTCCATCTGACAAATCATACGGCAGCCTCTTCAATTTTATGGCCACTGCTTTGTTTTAACACCTGAACACATTGCTTTATGGCTAAATTGAAAGAAAAACTCAGAACGGAAGACTGGGTGACCGTGTGGATGAGCATTCCGCTACTTTTGATGGCGTTGCTCATACCCAAATATATCCCGAGCGTACCCTCCACTCTCACTACCTGGGCCGCCTGGGGCCAGATTGGAATTCTATTCGTCATTGTATTCGTAGTGCTATACGTAGGTCAGGCGATTATGGGACGAAAATTAAGAGGGATGCTTTCTTCGTTGCTTGTGATCTTCGCACTCTCTCTCATCGCCCAAATCATCGCCAAAATACCGACAATCAAGTATTATGGACTGGAGTCGGTCTTCTTTTCGGTGATATTGGGTCTACTGATCCGCAATCTCTTCAAGATCCCCGAGTGGATGAAGCCCGCCATACAGGGTGAGTTCTTTATCAAGATAGGTGTAGTGTGCCTCGGAGCTACCATCCTATTTAGCGAAGTGATGAAGTCCGGCATCTTTGGTCTTATCCAGGCGGTGCTTGTGGTGGCCAGTGTTTGGTTCTTCGCATTCTGGATTTCCAAAAAGTTCGGAGTCGACGAGAAGAGTGGGATGATCCTATCCAGCGGCGTCTCCATTTGCGGAGTTTCCGCCTGTATCACTGCCGCAAGGGTAGCAGGAGGCGAGGATAAGAAGCTCTCCTATATAGTTTCAGTAGTGCTGATTGTGGTGGTTGCCATGATCTACCTGATGCCCTGGCTGGCAAATATGATACTGCCGCTGCTGATCGAAGATACTCATTTGATGCAGGAAGTGGCCGGAGCCTGGATCGGAAGCACTGTGGACACCACCTCAGGAGTTGCAGCTTCCAGCGCCATTCACAGTGAAGTGGCCAATCAGAGCGCAATGATCATCAAAGCTGCGCAGAATGTACTCATCGGCGTAGTTGCATTTTTCATAGCCCTATATCTCTCCGCAAGAGGCGAAAAGGGCACTTCTCAGCGCCCCTCTATCGGTATTGTTTGGGAAAAATTTCCCAAATTCATAATAGGTTTCGTACTGGCTTCGCTGATCTTCAGCATCATTCAGGCCCACGGCCTTTTCACTCCCGACAGCAAAGGCAAACTGCTCGAACCGGCTGTTGCGAAGAACTTTGCCAATCTCTTCTTCTCGCTTGCTTTTGTCTGCATAGGACTCGGCACACGGCTGAAAGAGATCATCTCCAGGGAAAACCGCAGAATCCTGTGGTCATTTCTCTGCGCACAGGGATTCAACATCATTGTCACCTTTGTGATAGCTTATGTGCTCTTCGGAGTTGTAAAACCTATGTTTGGCTGATAGAGGCGCAGATTATATTTATTCTCCCATAGATTTACGAACCTCCTCAGCCGGGAGCTCGTAATCCACCAGATCGCCCGCGATATAGAGGTCGTAGGCAGCCATATCCAATAGACCGTGACCGGAAAGGTTGAAGAGGATTGTCTTGGATACACCCTCCTCTTTTGCCCTGAGAGCCTCCCTGATGGTGGCTGCAATAGCGTGTGAAGACTCAGGAGCCGGGACAATGCCCTCCACCCTGGCAAATAGAGTTGCAGCCTCGAATGTCTCAAGCTGCTTGATATCCATTCCCTCCACCACACCATCCTGCAGGAATTTACTCACAATCGTACCTGCACCGTGGTAACGCAGGCCACCGGCGTGGATATTGGCAGGAGTAAAGTTGTGACCCAGTGTGTACATGGGAAGCAAAGGAGAGTAACCCGCTTCATCGGCGAAATCATATTTGAAAACACCTTTGGTGAGTTTCGGGCAGGAGGCCGGCTCTGCTGCTATAAAGCGGGTCTTATGCCCATTTTTGAGATTGTGACGCAGGAAAGGGAAAGCTATGCCGCTGAAATTGGATCCTCCGCCGAAGCAACCGATCACAATATCAGGATATTCCCCTGCAATCTCCATCTGCTTCTCAGCCTCAAGGCCGATAACCGTCTGATGGAGAGCCACATGATTGAGCACGCTACCGAGCGCATATTTGCAGTTGGGGGTCATCAACGCCAGCTCAATTGCCTCCGATACGGCGGTACCGAGACTTCCCTGGTGGTTGGGATGCGCTGTGATGATATCCTTACCCGCACGGGTACTCATGCTGGGAGATGCGATCACCTGCGCGCCATAAGTCTGCATAATCGAGCGTCTGTAAGGCTTCTGATGATAACTCAATTTGACCATATAGACTGCCAACTCGAGGTCGAATGCTCTTGCGGCGTAGGCAAGTGCAGCACCCCACTGGCCGGCACCGGTCTCAGTGGTAACATTGGTTACACCCTCTTGCTTGCAGTAGTATGCCTGAGCCAGAGCAGTATTGAGTTTGTGAGAGCCGATAGGGCTCACGCTTTCATTTTTAAAGTAAATGTGCGCCGGAGTATCGAGTGCCTTTTCCAGTCCGTACGCCCTCACAAGAGGAGTGGGCCTGAAATATTTATAGAGCTCCCTTACCTCTTCGGGAATATCTATGAATGCATCTGTTTGATTGAGTTCCTGCTCTGAGCAGGCCCTGTTGAAAATAACCGCAAGGTCATCAACGGTGACGGGTTCCTTGCTTTTGGGGTTAAGGATCGGCAGAGGCTTTTCAGGCATATCCACCACAATATTATACCACTGTGTGGGAATATCTTTTTCACTCAGAAAAATTCTCTTCTGATTCTTCATAACGATTAATTTGTGTGTTTGACCGACAAAGATATGCAACAGCCTTAAAAACTCAAAGGGAAATGAGAATTATTTTTAAACATACCATAACTTAAATAACAAAAAATCCGGAAGTATTTAGTAAATTAGTGCGTATATATAATAAGGAGATTAATCTGTACAATTATGAAAAGACTGCTTTCTCTGGTAATAATGTCGCTGATGCTGACCTCTTGCTATATTGAAGGATTCGGCAGTCATCTTGATATAATCAAACAAGAATACGAACTTCCTAATAGTTTCTGGGATGGTATAATCTGGTATAAAATACACTCTAATCAAGATTTTCTGGAAAAAGGCGTTGAGTTTTCAGAAGACGGTACCAAGTGCGTTGTATATACCAGCATCTCATTCGTCACTCCATTTACATTCGATGAAGAAAATCTCATTGTAAGGTCGGACGGACCTAATCGGCTCATTCTCACTGAAGAAGGCCGTTACGGAGCAATATACAAGCTTCATTTTAAAGGAAGTAGCAATGATTCATTCGAAATGACCTGGAAGAATCACACAAAGCTTGAAAAACAACACATCCCGGACAAATCGCTTTCCGTTAAAATGAATCGTATGGTCTTGGATTGGGAACATTTTTAATTATCAATTAATAAAAGGCATCAAATACAAAAGCCCCGGGCAGCAATTGCTGCTCGGGGCTTTCTAAAAGTTGGCGGCTACCTACTCTCCCACTTGGTGTAGCAGTACCATCGGCGTTGGTGAGCTTAACTTCTCTGTTCGGGA
>JAGONS010000057.1 GCA_017992915.1 Bacteroidales bacterium
ATGACCATTGCGGAGGGCGATGCAGTGGCGGTAAGCGAAGGTCCCGGCTCCTACACTGGTCTGAGAGTCGGAGTCTCAACTGCCAAGGGTCTCTGTTTCGGCTCCGGTAAACACCTTATATCCATTTCTACTCCGCAGATTCTGGCTATGGCTGCAATCGGCAAAGCAGAGAAGATTGTAGCCCTGATCGATGCCCGTAGGATGGAGGCATATTGTGCCGTTTTTGATAGCAACGGAGCGCCTCTGAGTAGTGTGGAGTCTATAATCTTTAACAAAGATAGCTTCAGAGATCTTCTTGATGAGGGCAGCGTGGTTTTTATCGGAAATGCAGCCGGCAAGTTGCAGGATGTAATCATCCACCCCAATGCTATTTTCGAACAATGCCATCCTTTGGCTGAGCATATGATTATCCCTGCTACAGAGGCATTCATAAAAAAAGAGTTCAAAGATGTTGCCTACTTTGAACCCTTCTATTTAAAAGATTTCGTCGCCGGTATCAGCAAGAAAAAGCTGTTTTAGAGCTGAGCTTTTATTACTTTTTCCAATTCATCCTTTTCAAACAGATCTTTGCCGGCAATCGTTCCGTCACGTCCTATTATGAAAAATGTGGGTATCCGTGTAATGTTGTAAGCGGTCATCGAGGGTGAATTGATACCGTCACCATCATTTACACAAGTCCAAGGGAGTTGTTGTGACCTCACAATCGAAGCCCAGGAGGCTTTGTCTATATCAAGAGAAACCTGATAGACCTCAAGTCCCTTGGAATGATATTTATGATAGAGTTCTGCAAGGTCGTTGTTGAACATCTTGTGGGCATCCTGTGCCACGCTCCAGAATGAGAGGATTATTACCTTACCGGTAAAATCCGAAAGACGTTTCATCTCCCCATTGTTGTCGGGCATTTCGAGATCCGGAAAGAGGGCTTCCTGAACATTGGAGAATTTGTGACTCAACTCAAATGCCCTCTCTCTGGCAGATATCTCATCTTTGAGCGCCAGAACATATTCAGACTGCGGATAAACAGTTTTAAGAGAGTCATACACCTGCCTGAATATAAATAGGTCGCTAATCTCACCAAATACAGGGAGATTGTCATTGAAACGCTGGAAAAGCGTGGTGGCTGCCGTGATTGAGTGAGGATTGCCGAAAATGTGTCTAAGAGCGGTTTTGCGATACTCAATATAGGTTTTGCCCATATCCAAACCTACGTCCTTGCCTTCAAAACTCTTATCTGCGAGTTCAGAGAGATGTGCGGATGTCTTGAGAAACTCCTTGTCAATAGCCTGCAACAATAGTGATTCTTCGCTGCCCTCTACTGTAAAATTGCCTTCGAGGTCGGCCTTAATGGTAACCTTATCTTTGGGAAGGAGTACCATCGATGCGAGTTTGGTGCCTTCGTGATAGAGATAGTAAAATCCCGGCGATGTGCCGGGCAGATTTACCTTATACTTGAAGCTGCCATCAGGTGCAGTCTTAATGGTATCAACTACCTGTATTTTGCTGAAATTGAGCTTTTGGAGCACAATCTGTGCCTCCTCCGCGCCCTCGATTGAGGCCTCTATCACTGCCGTTGGCCGCTGAGAGCAGGCTGCTAAGAGGAGGAGTGCAAAGGCAAATGAAAAAAATTTCTTCATTATCTATATCTTGTTGAATGCATTTGAAAGCAAGCCGGCAATCTCTTTAAACCGTTCCGGTGTCAGGGAGATTTTTTCCTTGCGGAAATCGAGGTCACCCTCACTATGGAGTGGAACAAGATGGATGTGTGTATGAGGAACCTCCATTCCAAGCACGGCCATGCCGATCCTTTTGCAGGGAATTACACTCTTTTGGGCAATAGCCACTTTCCTGGCGAATGCAAAAAGCCCCTGATAAGTCTCCTCGTCCAGATCAAAAATGTAGTCAACCTCAACTTTGGGAATAACGAGAGTATGACCCTCTGACAGAGGGCTTATGTCTAGAAATGCGTAGAACCTGTCGTCCTCCGCCACTTTGTAAGATGGTATCTCACCATTTACAATCCTTGTGAAAATTGATGCCATATCTGTGACTATATTGAAATATCAAGAATTTCGAACTTTAAAATACCGGAAGGCACTTGAGCCTCGACGATATCACCCTTGCGGTGGCCGATAAGGGCCTTACCGATAGGTGTAGCTGCAGCAAGTTTGCCCTCTTTGAAGTTGGCCTCGCTTTCACCCACGAGTGTATATTCCGCTATGGAATTGTCACGGAGGTTCCTGATCTTAACCTTGTTGAGCATCTGCACTTCATCGGTATTGATCTTCGACTCGTCGATAACTCTTGCGTTTGCAATGAGGCTTTCCATTTTGGATATCTTAAGCTCAAGAAGGCCTTGTGCCTCTTTGGCTGCATCATATTCGGCATTTTCGGAAAGGTCACCTTTGTCTCTGGCGTCTGCAATCTGTCTTGAAATGACAGGTCTCTGGGCAAATAATTGCGCCAACTCTTCACGAAGTTTTTGAAGACCTTCTTGTGTAACGTAATTTATCTCTGTTGACATCTCTAAATATTATAAAAATCAAAAGGAATCCCTATTGGGATCCTTTCATTTGTAAATCACACCGCAAAAATAGTCAAAAAAATCAATATTCCTCCCATTTGGGGCGCATAATCTCGGAATAAATGATGAGATTGCACGGGTCTATTTCAACTTTTATCCCCTTTGCGGCCTCATTTTGTTTATTTTCTAAAGAATATCCCTCGTCCTTGACAGCTACGGTGCTCCTTATACCTTCACCGGCACCGACTTTAACCGGCTCTATCTCCACCGGCTCTGGCTCTACATATTCTTCAACCCCAAGTTCCGGTTGTAAGGCGTGTCTCTCAGCTTCGGCAAGAACCCTCTTTATATCTTCCAGAGCGTCGGCAGGGGAGCCGCCTCTTTCAGGGTACGAAGAGGTTGGAGTAGGAATTGGTCCGGCAGGATGACTGGTTTTGCGATTCCTCTGTTTCTTGTTTTTAGAAACAGTTATGACAATCGCAGCAACAAATGCCAATACCATTATGATAATATCAAAGCCTTCCATAACTCAGGGATTTGCACAAATTTACATTATTTTTTTCATACAGCATTTTTTGTCGAGCAAAAGTTGTCTGCGCAACTCTTCCAGAGAGCCGAACCGACGTTCGTCGCGGAGTCTCTCAATAAAAGATATCCTTATATCCAGTCCATATATCTCTTCATCGAAATCGAGAATATGCGTCTCTATCCTGCGACTGCTGTCGTTGGATACAGTCGGCCTCGTACCTATGTTGCAGATTCCTTTATATGTACCGCCTGTCACCTCAACTCTTACAAAATAGACTCCGTTGGCGGGAACCAACTTGAGGGGCTCATAAAGCTGCATATTGGCAGTCGGGAAACCGATCGTGCGTCCAAGACGGTTGCCGGCCACCACCACTCCATGAAGGGTGTAACGGTAGCCGAGCCATTCATTTGCACGAGCTATATCCCCTTCGACCAAACGGTTGCGAATGGCAGTGGAGCTGATCACCCTCTCCCCCACCTGCAATTCACCGACACGTACGGTACGAATGCCGCAGGATGCAGCAATCTCCTCAATATCCCTATCGTCTTTTCCATGTCCAAGACGATGATCATACCCTACGACAAGCGTGGAAACGTTATATTTACCTATAAGATAGCGCTTGAAAAACTCCTCCGTGGAGAGTTGACTGAATTCTTTATCAAAACAGATTACCTCAAATCTGTCAATCCCCAAGGAGAAGCACAATTCGCGCTTCTCTTCGAGAGTTGTCAATAGTCTGAGTTTGTAAGCATCCTGCTGAAGGACAGTTCTCGGATGGGGCCAGAAGGAGATAATCATACTCTCTCCCCCTTGCGCTACGGCAATGGAGGTAAGTTCCTCTATGACCTTTCTGTGGCCGAGATGAAGTCCGTCAAAGAAACCGGTAGCTGCTACAACCATTTCACAAGTTCAAAATCCTGCCTGTGAGGCATCTTATCATTTTTAGCGTAAAGGCGCATTGCTATATGGAACGAACCTGCCATACCGGGAACTATGTTGGCTCTGTAGGTAGCCACGCCATTCTCGAATGAAGTGGTCTTCAATTCAAAACTATTGCGGATCTTCAATTCGCCCTTTTTATTCTGAGTAGCCACGACAAGTTCTACTCCCAAATCCTCGGGATTGAGTTCTCCGATGGCAATGACGAGTTCAGCGTTAAATTTCTTACCCAGGGTGAGAGAACCCTTTGCGTCATCGGGCTTGGAACACGAAATCACCTCAATATGTGGCCATTCCCTACGGAGACGCTTCTTCCAGAATGCCATTTCCCTCGCCTTTGCGAAATCCGAAGCAACCATTTCTTTCTGGCGTTTAGCCAGAGGTATATAATATTTCTCCAGATAGTCGCTCATCATTCTGTTGGTGGTAAAGTTACTGGCCACCTGGGATACCGTATTCTTGATGATTTCTATCCATCCCTCAGGAATTCCATTTTTGTCCTTATCATAGAATAAAGGTGCTATTTCGTTTTCAATGATGGTATAGATGGTGGCGGAGTCAAGCTCATCCTGGAATTTTTGATCGTCGTATGTGCGCTCCATCGGGAGAGCCCAGCCGGCGCCCTCCTTGTAGCCTTCTACCCACCATCCGTCGAGCACTGAGAAATGCATGACTCCATTCATTACAGCCTTTTCACCGCTTGTGCCGGAGGCCTCCAGAGGACGGGTAGGGTTGTTCATCCAGACATCGACGCCCGGTATCAGCAGTTTTGCAATGGAGATATTATAGTTTGGTATGAATACTATTTTGCCGATAAACTGTGGCATCTTGGATATGTCGATAATTCTCTTGATCAGATCCTGACCGGCCTTATCTGCTGGGTGTGCTTTTCCTGCAAAAAGGAATTGAACCGGACGATCAGGGTTGTTGATCAAGTCGTTCAACCTTTCGAGGTCGCTGAAGAGCAGAGTAGCTCTTTTGTATGTTGCAAAGCGGCGGGCGAATCCTATGGTAAGGATATCGTCGCGCAGAGTCTTTTTAATCTTAACGATCTGCTGTGGCGAGTAGTGATTGGTAGCAGAGGTATCGCTCATGTACTCCTTAACGGCTTCAATGAGTTTATGGCGCAAGTGCTGTCTGACACTCCAAATCTTATCGTCAGAGACTTTGTAGATTCCATCAAAGCAGCTTTTATCGTAGTGGTGGGTCTTGAACTGGTCACCAAAGACCTCTGCGTGGACCTCTTTCCACTCAGGAGCCGTCCATGTAGGGTAATGGACTCCGTTGGTGACATGGCTAACATGTAATTCTTCGGGTAGGTAACCGGGCCACAAACCGGAGAAAATCTTCTGGGAAACCACTCCGTGGAGCCAGCTTACACCGTTAACCTCCTGGGAAAGGGTTGCAGCCAAAAAACTCATCGAGAATTTTTCCGAGGGATTGTTGACATTAATCTTTCCCAGTTCCATGAAGGTCTTCCAGTCAATCTTGAGCTTGGCCGGATAGTGCGACATATATGCCCTGAGCATATCTTCCGTAAATGCATCATGTCCTGCAGGCACGGGAGTATGTGTGGTAAAAAGAGATGATGACCTTACCACTTCCATTGCCTCGGGGAAGGAAAGATTGTCTTGGGAGATATATTCATAAAGACGCTCCAGGCCAATGAAGGCAGCATGGCCTTCGTTGCAGTGATATACCTCCGCATCTTTGCCCAGAGCTCTGAGAGCCCTGATACCGCCCACACCGAGAAGAAATTCCTGTTTTAGACGGTTTTCCCAGTCTCCTCCATAAAGCTGGTATGTAATCTGTCTGTCTTCCGACCAATTATCTTCAAAATCCGTATCCAGCAGATATAGCTCGGTGCGACCCACATCTACTCTCCAAACTCTTGCGTTCAGGTTGCGACCGGGAAATGCTATTGTAATTGTCACCCAATTGTTAGCGGCATCTCTTACGGGAGTTGCAGGAATTTTCATAAAATCCTGAGGCTCGTATGTAGAAACCTGGTCCCCCATTGCGGAAAGATGCTGGGTGAAATAACCATATCTGTAGAGCAGACCCACTGCGGTCATATTGACCTGCATGTCACTGGCCTCCTTGAGGTAGTCGCCTGCAAGAATACCCAGACCGCCTGAATATATCTTGAGAGAGGTATCCAGGCCATATTCCATACAAAAATAAGCCACTTTAGGACCCTTGCGATCCTTCTTTCCCTTCATATATGCGCAGAAATCGCCATAAACCCTATCAAGACGCTCCATGAAAGCGGAATCCTTTTCCAGTTCCTTGTATCTCTTAAGATCTATCTTGTCCAGAAGCGCCAGGGGGTTGCCCTTGCATTTTTTCCAGAGAGTTTCATCCAGCGAGCTGAAAAGGTCTATAGCATCCTGATTCCAACACCACCAGAGGTTTCTTGCCAGAGTATCAAGATGATTGAGACTCTCAGGCATCTCCCTGTTCACCAAAACACTGGTCCAGGAGGGCTCATTGGCTGCAAGTTTGTTATATGACTGAGGCTTATCATCCGCGGTGCCGAGGAATTCTCCCTTGGCAGCCACCACCTTTGCTATAGCTGCGGAAAAGGCCTTCTTGTAGTATTGAATATTATTTTCCCAAAGGGCAATTTCAGAAACCTCCTTTGCATTCTCCTTGTATGATTGCTTCTCTTCAGGGGATAGTGCCGCAAT
>JAGONS010000058.1 GCA_017992915.1 Bacteroidales bacterium
ACAAAAGATCGGAATCGAGTACGATGCCGTTGGGAGCCACAGGATTGACACAGACAGCTATTAATTTGCTCTTCATCCGCACCGATATCCTGCCTCCCCTCCTGATAAAGGATCTGTAGAGGTCCGGGGAGACGAAAATGCGGGTGAAATCGTGGACTACCAGCTCTTTTTCGCCTTTAGGAAGTTCATTCTTGACCGCTTGAAGCAATCTGTTCGTCAGTGCACCTTCCACCCCTATCACGGTGTGGTTTCTGATAGCATCCGTACCGAGGTCGGAAAAGGAAGAAATTTCCGTTTCCGTTTCCTTGCCGGTAAAGAAGGGAAGATTGATCAGGTCAACAACAAACGATGTCCTGGCTACCAAATCCTTGATATTGGCTGAAAAAGCAGCTCCGGTCGAAAGTACCATTGCTTCGCTTATAGCAGGAGATGCCGTGCTTAGTCTCGAAAGGGCTCCGTCCACCAGTATCAGGTCTATACCGAAATTATTCAATGAACTCATCCATCTTTTAAGCGCACTTCCGGAAGATGGACCGGAAAGGAGGATTTTACCCTCCTGAAGTGCTTTTGCAGTTACCACACGCCCCAAAGCTGTGGTCACATCGCTCACATCATACAATTCGGAAAGGATCTTCCTTTCCCGATAGTGTTTTTCGCTAGTGCCGAAAAACATCCCTTCTTTCATAGTAATCTCGGGTTTGGCGGTGGAAGTCACCTGATCCAGTGACTCCCCGTCAAGTCCGATTGATGTCACCGCTACCGAAAAATAATCGGTTGGCAGCCTGTTGATGATATAGTTGAGAGACTCTGTCTTGCCTGTATTCTTCTCAAGCCCGACAATAGATACGCTGCGGTATTTGAGTATCTCATCTATAAAGGGCATAATCCTAGTGCTTGCTGCGCTCTTTGCGTTGGAGGAATGCAGGCTCAATAGCCATCTTCTGACCTTCCAGCAGGGAAACAACCCCTTCAAGCGGTTTCATTTTCTCTTTGCGACACTCCTCGCAAGTACATTCGAAGTGATACTCGTCCGGCTCTGTATAGGTGGTAATTACGCCTTCAAAGTTGCGCAGAACCACTTTGCCCGGAGCCTGTGATATCACATACTGAGGCATAACGGGAGTCTTGCCACCGCCACCGGGAGCATCTACTACAAAAGTAGGTACAGCATAACCCGAAGTATGGCCCCTGAGACCCTCCATAATCTCGATACCCTTTGAAACAGGAGTACGGAAATGCTCCAGACCCATTGAAAGGTCGCACTGGTAAATATAATAGGGACGCACGCGAATCTTCACAAGTTCGTGAACAAGTTTCTTCATCACGTGAACGCAATCGTTGATGCCACGTAGGAGTACTGACTGGTTTCCGAGAGGAACACCTGCATCTGCAAGTCTGGCGCAAGCCCCGGCAGACTCTTCAGTCACCTCGTTGGGATGATTGAAGTGTGTGTTAAGCCATATGGGATGATACTTCTTAAGCATGTTGACCAGATCATCGGTTATACGCTGCGGGCATACCACAGGTACTCTCGAGCCGATGCGGATAATCTCCACATGAGGGATTGCGCGTAGCCTCTTAATTATATCTTCGAGTTTGGCATCACTGACCATAAGAGCATCGCCTCCGGAAAGTAGCACGTCTCTCACCTGAGGAGTGCGGGCTATATACTCTATAGCATTGTCAATCCTCTCACTGGGACTCTCGGCATCCTTCTGTCCTGCAAAACGCCTTCTGGTACAGTGGCGACAGTACATAGAGCACATATCTGTGATAAGAAGCAGCACTCTGTCCGGATATCTGTGGGTAAGACCGGGAGTCGGAGAATCCTCATCCTCGTGGAGAGGGTCGAGAAGATCCGCTGCTGCCTGATGCGTCTCTGCAGCTGTAGGAATTGCCTGTTTGCGAATGGGATCGTTGGAGTCATCAGGGTTGATGAGTGAAATATAATAAGGGGTAATTGCCATCCTGAGGGTAGAGAGTGTCTTTTTGACACCCTCTTCCTCCTCGGGAGTAAGTTTAACGTACTTTTTGAGTTGGTCAAGAGTCTCGATCCTGTTTTTTACCTGCCATTTCCAGTCATCCCACTGGGCATCGGTTACTTCAGGAAAGAGTTCTTTTCTTCTTGATACATTCATATCCTCAATTTATGCATAAAGTTCGGTAAATATCTTTCTCAGTTTTTCGCTATCTCTGAGTATCTGGAGGGTGATTTCGGCATGTCCCTTGGTATAGCCGTTACCGATAATCATGGTCACGTCGCTACCTACACCTTCTGCACCGAGAGCTGCCTTTGTAAAGCTGGTCGCCATAGAGAAGAAATAGATAATACCATCGTTCTTGGTGCAAAGAATTGAAGTCATCTCCGTATCGGGAACGTTTACGTTATTGATGGTCACATCGGCCATTTTGCCGTCAGTAAGCTCGTAAATTTTCTCATACATTGCAATGGGATCATTTGCATTGCCTGCAAATACCTCATCACAGAAACCGAGATCACGCATACGCTGGGTTGACCTTTCGCTATGTCCCATACCGATTACCTTGCCCGTTACGCCTACGCGTTTCTTTGCCTCGTAGCAGCAGAGCATACCTGATTTTCCGCCACCGCCGATGATGAGAACCGTATCACCTGGCCTGCAAAGTTTTGCCGTCTGAGCGGGAGCACCTGCAACGTCCAGAGCGGAAAGAGCCAGTTTTTCGGGCATATCCGTAGGAATTTTTGCATAGATACCGCTTTCGAAGAGAATGGCCTTGCCCTTGATATCCACCTGGTCAACATCTTCGCGGATCTCCAGAATCTCGTCGATGCGAAGGGGAGTCAGTGAAAGGGAAACGAGAGTGGCAATCTTGTCACCTACCTTTAAATCGGTCTTGCCGATAAGAGCATCACCGATTTTTTCAACTCTGCCGAGAAGCATACCACCGGAACCCGTACGACGGTTGCGGTGCTTGCCCTGGAGCTCTACATTAAGGAGTATCTCTTTCTTCATTTCCTCCTTGTCGTGATTGCAGAAGTTGGCTATGTCGGTAAATGAAGCCGAGTCGATATTTAGAGTCTGAACATCAATGAGAATCTCGTTGTCATAGATTTCGTCCATGTTGTTGTCAATCTTATCTGCCGGCTGAGGGAGAACGCCCTTAGGCTCAATTACGCGGTGCGTTCCATATTTGTTACCTTTTTTCATTGTATATTATTGCTGTATTTAATTAGATTATTGTCTTAAAATTTACTGTCTTGGAGCTAACCCAAGGATTTGGCGTGCTTCAGCCGGGGTCGCAACAGCGCGGCCGAGTTCTTTGGCCAGTCTCACAACCTTTGCAACAAGCTCTCCGTTGGATTGAGCGAGGACTCCCCTACCGAGATAGAGACTGTCTTCAAATCCGACTCTCACATGACCTCCCATGGAAATTGCCGGAGCAACAAGGGTGTAATTGTGACGACCGATACCTGTAGCACACCAGGTGCTGCCTGCGGGAATTGCATTCACGAGCCAGCAGAGATTGGGAATGGTTGCTGAAGTACAACCGGGTACGCCGAGAACAAAGTTGAAATGCATCGGATGACCCGGCACCTCACCTTTGCGGGCCATGGTGAGTATTGTATCGAGGTGGCCCATTTCAAAGCACTCATACTCAGGCTTGATGTTGTTTTCGAGCATCCTTTTGCCGAACTCGCGCATCATGGGCATTGTATTTTCAAACACTTCGTCACCAAAATTGCAGGTTCCGCAATCGAGGGTAGCCATTTCAGGGAAAAGTTCAGTAGGCTGAAGTCTTTCTTCTGCCGTCATGCCTACTGCACCACCGGTGGAAGGGATAAGTATGACATCGGGGCAAACCTTGTAGATAGCCTCAATGCACTCTTTGAAACGTGCCTTGCTCTGTGTAGGAGTGCCGTCATCCTCACGTACATGGAGATGCACGATGGCTGCACCCGCATCAACTGCCGATTTGGCCTCACGTACAATTTCATAAACAGTATAGGGAACCGCAGGATTCTGCTCCTTGGTAACCTCGGCGCCGCAGATGGCGGCTGTAATAATTAGTTTATCCATAATTATTTTCTCTGGCAGGATTTAGGTGTTACACAAGTACCGCTTGCACGGCATACAACGATGGGCTCTTCCAGGAAGTCAGCGGCTGAATCGCTTATATCGGGACGGGGAACAATCACCTTACGTGCTTCGAATACCATTTTTCTGGAAGAATTTCCTTCGGAAACGATCTCACCCACTGCCTCAATAAACTCACCGGCATACACGGGAGCAAAAAATTCCACCATATCATAAGCTTTGAAGAGACCTTCATCGCCGTCGCGTTTGATCAAAAGTTCGGTAGCGACATCACCGAAAAGTTGAAGCATTTTTGCGCCGTCAACTAAATTACCACCATAATGAGCATCCTGAGAGCTCATACGTACTCTGATAATAGATTTGTTTGCCATAGATAGTTTCTTTATAAATAATTTCTTTAAATATCTGTTATTGTCTGATTATTGTTTTACATAGATGTAATCCACGAAAATAGAAGGGGTATGTATAACTTCGGGAGCCAGTTCACCGACGGGAACTACCTTTTCAGCCTCTACAATCACAACATTGCCTGCCTGGGCCATTTTGGGATTGAAATTGCGCGTAGTGCCTCTGTAGAACACATTGCCTGACTCATCCACAATTGAACCGCCGATAAATGCGAAATCAGCGCCGAGTGGTTTCTCAATGAGATAATCCTTACCGTCGATAGTGATTCTATTCTTGCCTTGCTCCACGATAGTATCAAGACCTGTAGGTGTCAACACACCGCCAAGTCCAGCACCCTTTGCACGAATACGTTCTGCAAGAGTGCCTTGTGGAACGAACTCAACTTCAGTTTCACCTGAATTCATCTGATCAATAGATGCGGCGTTTCCGCCAATATATGAGGCTATGATTTTCTTTACCTGGCGATTCTCAATCAACCTGCCCCAGCCCTTGCCGTCAAACACGGTATCGTTGGCTATGACTGTAAGATCCTTAACTCCGCTCTCCACAAGAGCATCAATTAACTGCGCAGGAGCTCCGGTACCGAGAAAGCCTCCAATCATAATTGTAGAGCCGTCTTTTACCATTGCAACGGCATCCTTAAGAGAAATGTTTTTTTTCATATTATAGATAATTTAATTGTTCTAACTAAAAAGCAATTTTGCGGACCTGTTAAACTATGTTTAACGCAATCCGCAAAAATAATCAAATTCATAACGATTTCCAAGAATTTTTACTCTTTACGAAGCACAGAGCCTCCGCTGAGCTTCTCAGATTGTACATATGCATCGCCCCTGTAGGTGAACGTGCTGCCTCCTCTCAAATCTGCATTAATCGTGTTGTTTACAGAAAGTTCAGCTCTGCTGGCACCGGACATATAGATGATAAGATCCTCTATTGACAAATTGAAATCCATAACGGAAGCCCCTGAATAGCATTTCATGACCGCCTTACGAGCCTTGCCCTTCAATACTGCTCCACCTCCGGTGGCATTGATAGTCAGATTGTCCAAATCAAGGGAATTGCACCTTACGTTACTATGATCTGTCAATTTTATTTCAAGGTCGCCGGTAACATCTCCGTAAACGCCGACGCGCGTGTTGTCTGCAACTTCGAGATAGCTGAGCGACTCGGTGTAAATCCTCACCTCCATATCCACGCTCGTCCCCGGAACGACATTGCTTCTTACGCCGAAATGCAAAACCCCGTTCAGAATCTTGCCATAGATGTAATTGCGTAAATTCTCATCACAGGTAATCTCAATACCGGGTTCCCCGGGCTGCACATAAATCCTGGTAAAGACATCATCCCCCACCTTGACGCCGGTAAAGGGCTCAAGAGGGTAGAAATAGGTTCCGTCAGTCATGCCCGTATTGATTCTCGCACAAGAAGGCAGCAGAAGCAATAGTGCCATTAAGAGTCCTGGAAAGAGGCGTCTCATCTTTTGTTCAAGGGAATTTCTTATCTCGACTGCTGAATCATTCTCGCATTGGCAAAAACAAATACCTCCACACGGCGATTGAGCCTGCGACCTGCTGCAGTGGAGTTATCTGCTATCGGCTCTCTAAAGGATTTTCCCTCATGAACAATTCTATGAGCTCCTATGCCAAGTGATTTGAGGTAGTCTGAAACAGACTTTGCACGCTGTAGAGAGACTCTTTCATTTGCTGCTGCCGAACCTGTGTTGTCCGTGTGACCGTAGACGGTAATGTTAGTCTCGGGGAGATCCCTCATCTCTTCTACAAACTCTGATAGCGAGGCCTTTGCAGCCTCATTAAGGGTATAACTGCCGCTTTCGAAGAGAATTCCGCTGTCGAAAGTCACTTTAATGGCCTTATATCCATTGTCATCCGTCAAGGTTTCTACCTTTACACCATCGATCTCGGCCATATCGGCTGCCTTTTGCTCCATAATGTCACTAACGGAATATCCACTTGAAGTACGGGTAGTTGTACTCTTCTTGGTATCCTTGCTCGCTGTTGTGCTCTTGGTGCTCTTGGTTTCCTTGGTTTTACTTGTCTTCTTGGTAGACTTGGCCTTAGTCGTTTTTTTGGTATCCTTGCCTCCGGGCGTACTTATCCCCGCTCCTACTACTGCACCACCATCGCCACCCATAATTTCACTCTTGGAAGCCTTTGAGGAACTGC
>JAGONS010000059.1 GCA_017992915.1 Bacteroidales bacterium
TCACTCCGATTTATCGAAAAGTCCTCCCTCTTTTAGTGCCGGCTATTGGCCATTAGCCGTTAGCTGTTGGCTACAGTTACCAAATTGCCCCGAACCCTGCAACACGTAACCCGCACCACTACACACTCGGAACTCAGAACTTTTTACATATCTCCACGGCTTCATCTTTCGCTGCCTCAATCCGCAACACAAGCTCTTCTGGTGAAAGGTAGTCCATGTTGCCGGCGGCAACTGTGATCACTTCGCCGAGGCCCCAAAGACATGAGAGGGCTTTCAGGTAGGGCGAGCCTTGGTCGAGCGGGTCGCCTGTCTTGATGTCCATGCCGCGGGTGGTGATAAAGAGCACCTTTTCGCATTTGCAAAGTCCTACGCAGGTAGTTCCATCATCCGTGAAAGTGATGTCGAAGAGTGAGATGTTTTCGAAAAATGACTTCAGGATTGCAGGGAAACTCATGTCCCAGAAGGGAGCGGCAACAACCAATCGATCACAGGCAGCCACTTTGCGAGCTATCTCCACAGCCTGAGGCGGAATGTTCCCATTTTCCCGTTGATCCACATAAGTGGTTTTGTCCAACGGGGGCAGTCCAACTGCATTTACATCTATGATTTCCACCTCATATCTCTTGGAAAGTTCAGCCACGGCTGCCTCGAGAATCAATCTTGTCCTCGATTCGGCTCTCATACAGGAGTCTATGACAATCAGTTTTTTCATATTATTCTGTTTTTATATCCGGTTATTCTAAAGATTTCGATAGCACCTTTAACTAATCAATTCGAAAGATTTGAACCTATAACTTCAACGACTTTAGCCTTTCAATCCAAAGTATTTAATCTATCACTTCAATAAGAAAACTCACGGGACGAAAGCCGTCGTTACAGGAGATCATAGCAGAGGCGGGATTTTTCATCCAACCGTCATAAAAACCGGAAGCACCATGTGAAAGAGCAATCACGAAGGGAGAAATGGAGTCCCATGCACTCTTACAGAACCCTTCCGGCATGTTACACCCCTCTGCAATCCACACATCGCCTTCATTCACATCGCAAGCTCGCTCAATGGGATTTTCATATTTTTCAATCAGATCTTCGTGTTCGACTTTGCGAACGGCGGTAATACGTACTCTTTTCATTAAACCGATTTTTCATTACAAAAAAACGCCCCACATTGCTGCGGGGCGAAATGGTGTGGAGTATAGGAGAATCGAACTCCTGACCTTTTGAATGCCATTCAAACGCTCTACCAACTGAGCTAATACCCCATTGGAGTTGCAAAAGTAAGCAAAAGTATTTGAAATACAACTATTTTTTGACGGCCTCTCCGAAAAAATGGTAACTTCGCTTTTTCAATAGAATCGTTTCAATTTGCAAATGTCAGAAAATAGCAGAAAAAACTATAAATACCTTTGCGCAGATTCTCCGGAGGTAATTAATGGAAAAAGTTGCAATATCATCCCAGAACCGGAGAGCGAACCCCTCTGGAAGGCCTATATTGCCAAGTTCAGGGATCCGATTATCATAATACTGCTGGTAGCCCTCGGGCTCTCTCTCTGTATCTCCATATATGAGATGCTGGTAATGGGAAGGTCCGCCTCCTGCTTGATAGAGCCCCTCGGAGTGTTGATTGCCATATTGCTCGCTACGGGCATAGCTTTTATCTTCGAGTACAACGCCGAGAAGGAGTTCAAGATTCTCAACAAAGCTAAGGACGAGCGCAAAGTCAAGGTACTCAGATGGCGAAGTACACACGAGGCTGAAGAGGGAGCATGGCCGCAGGTGTATGAGATTCCCAGAGGCGATGTCTGTCTCGGGGATATTGTCAAGTTGGAGAGTGGAGATGAGATTCCTGCCGACGGAATCGTGCTTGAAGCACTCTCCCTGCGGATTGATGAGTCCAATTTTACCGGAGAACCTTTCACCAGAAAATATGTGGAAATTGACCCGACGCTACCGGAGAGCACTTACCCGCAGAATTTCCTCCTAAGAGGCACTACCCTGATTGAGGGTACCGCACTCTACAGGGTTACTGCAGTCGGACAGGAAACCGAAGAGGGAAAAGGTGCAAAAATTCTCCAAGAAGAGAATACCGTAGAAACTCCACTCAACAACCAACTCAACCGTCTCGCAAAATCGATTACCAAAGCAAGCTATATAATAGGCACACTGATCGTAATCGGACGCCTTATGATCTTTTTCCTCACCGGAGATCCTCAGGAGCGCGAATTGCTGGATATTATACATGTCATCATCAACTCGGTGATGCTTGCGGTAACTCTCATAGTTGTGACAGTGCCGGAAGGGCTACCCATGAGCGTTACCATTTCGCTTGCGCTGAGTATGCGTAAAATGCTGAAGGAGAAGAATCTGGTGCGCAAACTTCATGCATGCGAGACTATGGGGGCAACAACTGTCATATGCACCGACAAGACAGGTACGCTCACCTACAATAAAATGAGTGTGGTGGAGCAGGAATTCTCCGGCATAGATATGAACTTTGTTGCCCTGAGCATCTCCATCAACTCCACTGCAGAACTCTCTGAAGACGAATCAGGCAAGTTCCGCGCAATAGGCAATCCTACTGAGGGTGCATTGCTCCTATGGCTGAACGAACTTGGATACGACTACCGTGCACTGCGTGATAGTCTGACCATAATCTCCAGGGAACCTTTCTCTACAGAAAGCAAAAAAATGGTGACGGTTGCAAAAGAGGAGAGTACGGGAAAGAGTATTCGTTATATAAAAGGAGCGCCTGAGATTATGCTGGAAATGTCGAATAGCATCTCCGGCAACAGAACAAAAGAGGATATTCTCTCACTCCTTGAGAGTTATCAAGCCAGAGGAATGCGTACGCTCGGTTTCGCATACGAGGATTTAAATGTTGAAGGGGATTCTCCTATAATATTTGCCGGTATAGTAGGCATCGCCGACCCCGTAAGGGACGATGTACGAGAGGCAATAGATATCTGCAGAAACAATGCAGGTGTCAGAGTGATAATGATTACAGGCGATGTTGCACTGACTGCAAATGAGATTTCGCGGCAATCCGGCATCATGGATGCTCATGAACCTATGCAGATACTCACCGGAGCGGAATTTGCCGCAATGAGCGACGAAGAGATTAAAAGTCACGTCATACCCGATCTAAAAGTACTCTCAAGGGCGCGTCCGGAAGATAAAGCGCGTTTGGTTACTCTTTTGCAGGAGATGGGAGAAGTGGTTGCAGTAACCGGTGACGGCACCAATGATGCTCCCGCACTCAAAAAGGCACAGGTAGGACTATCTATGGGTGACGGTACCTCCAGAGCTAAGGAAGCAAGTGATGTCACTATAATAGACAACTCCTTTTCCAGTATCAACAAAGGTATCCTCTGGGGACGTTCGCTCTACCTCAACATAAAGAGATTCATTCTCTTCCAGATGACTATCAACGTTTGTGCCTGCCTGATAGTTCTGCTTGGGGCCTTCCTTGGGCTGGATTCGCCCCTTACAGTTACACAAATGCTCTGGGTAAATCTCATTATGGACACATTTGCAGCAATGGCGCTCTCCTCAATTCCACCTGACCGAAGAGTTATGCACGATCCTCCGAGGGATTGCAACAGCCATATAATAGACCGCAAAATGGGCATCCGCATCCTGGTTGGAGGCTTGCTTTTCTTTATTGTGATGACTATGATCTGGCAGCTGCTTTGGCATACGGATATCACTTCAGTGAGAGATTTGCTCAACCTGGAAACACTCAGGGAGCTCTTTTTGGGAGCCTTAAAACCACACACAAAGCAGCATCTTACAGGGTTTGAGATGGGAGTCTTCTTTTCCATCTTCGTGATGCTGCAGTTTTGGAACTTGTTCAATGCAAGATATTTCCGCACAAAAGGGAGCCTATTGCAGGATCTTGTTGATTTATTTTTCAATCGCAAACGTTTTATAGAGTCAGCTTCCCCTATGTTGGTGATAGTTGCAGGTATTATTCTGATCGGACAATACTTTATAACAAACGTTGCCGGAGCCTTCTTCGATGTGGCTCCGCTCTCATTAAGTGACTGGGGGTTGATATTGCTCTGCACCTCCCCCGTGCTGATTATCCCCGACATCTTACGATTTGCAAGGGGTTTATTCTCCACCCTGCTGGTTAAATAATAAACAAAGTTCTAATCCTGAGAGGGGAAAAAACGATTGAAATCAAACAAGCAGATATCATATCAAAAATGCAATACAACGAAACCATAACCGGAGTTCTGGAGTTCCTCAAAAATACCGGAATAGAGTATGAAATCCACACCCATCCCCCGCTCCCTACAATAGAGCTTGCGATGGAATACTGGAAGAACATTGACTCTACCCACTGCAAGAACCTCTTCTTCCGCAATCACAAGGGCAATCGACACTACTTGGTTATCTTCGAATGTCACAAAAATCTCGATATCCATTTGCTGGAAAAGGCGCTTAAGCAGGGCAAACTCTCTTTTGCCTCACCAGAAAGGATGGAGCGTTGTCTTGGGTTACAGCCGGGCTCAGTCTCCCTGTTTGGGTTGATAAACGATATGGGACTTGAAAATCGCACGGATGTCAATCCCAAAGAGTTATTCCATAATGGACACCGAGTAAAACTCTACCTTGATAAAGACCTTCAGCAGAGCGAACGGATAAGTTTCCATCCCTGTGACAACACTGCCAGCGTGACTATCTCACAGGCGGATTTCCGCCGATTCCTCGAACTTTGGGGCGGAGAAGTGGAATGGATAGAGGTGAGGGAAGATCTATAGCAAAGCCACTATCTTTTCAAGCCAAAATGCATCTCTCCGGTCAAAAGCCGACAACTCTTTACTGTCTATATCAAGGACTCCGACTACTTCACCATCCTTGAAAACCGGTACCACGATCTCACTTCTTGAAAGTGCACTGCATGCGATATGACCCGGAAACTGCTCCACATCGGGAACCACAATCGTTTCACGGCGCTCCCACGCAGTACCGCAAACTCCGCGTCCAAACGGAATCCTTGTGCAGGCCACAGGCCCCTGGAAAGGTCCGAGTACAAGAGTTCCACCATCCACACGGTAAAATCCTGTCCACCACCAACCAAAAGATTCATGCAGCAGGGCCGCCACATTGGCCATATTTGCAATCGGATCGCTCTCTTTTGAGACAATAGCCTCCACCTGCCTGTATACGAGTTGATATTTCTCTTCCATAATTCAAGGCAAAGATAGCAACTATTCGATTTTGGGCACTTTTTTATATTTTTCATTACATTTGTTTCATGAATAATAATATACAGACAATATGGTTTGCAGGAGGTTGTTTCTGGGGTCTTCAGAAATACTTCAACCTAATACGTGGTGTTACCGGCACAGAGGTGGGTTATATCAACGGAAATACTCCCAATCCGACATACGAAGAGGTATACACCGATACCACCGGATATATGGAATGCGTCAAAGTGATCTATGATGCCGAAATCCTTGACCTTGAAGATCTCATAAGATTTTTCTTCAAGGCGATTGATCCTACGCGAGACAACGGTCAGGCCTTTGATATAGGCACAAGATACAAAAGCGGAATATTTTACCATCCGGCCTACACTTCAGATGCTGCAGTCGCACAAAAAGTCCACGATGAGGTAAGCAACGGGTACTCGGCTACGATACATGTAGCAATCGGGCCCGTGAAAAGTTATTACCCCGCAGAAGAGTACCATCAGAACTATCTTGACAAAAATCCCGGTGGCTATTGCCATATCAGTCCTCAACTCTACGAATTTGCCAAGAAGGCAAATGGAAAAAAGAGGCACTGACTTTACTTGTTTACTATCTTGAGAATAATAATAAATGCCCGGCACATCGCCGAGCATTTATTATTATACAAGACAATAGGTCTCTTAAATAATTGCTTTCTAACTAATCATTTGAGATATTCCTGAGCGAGAGCAACCCACAAAGAAGCCCCTATGGGCAATATATCCAGGTCAAATACATACTTGGGGTGATGTACCATAAATGTATCGCCATTACCCAGCATAATATAGCTGCCCGGCTTTTTCTGCAGCATGAATGCAAAGTCTTCGCTACTCATCAAAGGCTTGCAGGGATAGACGACATTATCTTCACCAAAGTACTGCTTTGCCACATCTGCGGCAAACTTCGTCTCCTCATGACTATTTACCAAAACTGCCCCAGGCTGCCCCTCCCTGATATCGTAAGTGCAACCGTAACACTCCGCCTGAGCCGCTGTTATCTTTCGGATCCTATCAAGCACTTTTATGCGGGTTTCTGCTTGCATATTCCGCATCGAGAGCCGTAATATGGCACTATTGGCGATTACATTACCCGCATTGCCGGCAAGGAAAGCACCGATGGTTACTACGCCATTGTCCCATGGAGAGATATTGCGAGAAACAATTGTCTGGAGTGCCATGACGAGCGAAGCTCCTGCCACTACGGGGTCAATGCTCAATTCAGGCATGGAAC
>JAGONS010000008.1 GCA_017992915.1 Bacteroidales bacterium
ATTGTGCTGCAGAATGGTATAATAGTTGAACGCGGTGATCATGATACATTGATTAATAACCAGGGTCTTTACTCGCATCTTTGCGAGCTGCAGGCCTTTACATAATAATAACGATGAAAAAATCTGTAAACAAACTGTTCGAAGAGAGTTTTAAAAAGAACTGGGATTGCCCTGCACTCTCTGACTACAAAGGGCTCACTCTCAACTATCGCGATGTAGCGCGAAGAATCGCAAAACTGCATATATTCTTCGAGAGCTGCGATATCGTTAAAGGAGATAAAATTGCAATTTGCGGTCGCAACCAGTCCAACTGGGGAGTGGCTTTCCTTGCTGCACTTACCTATGGAGCCGTACCTGTACCACTTCTTCACGAATTTAAACCGGCAAACATACATAATCTGGTCAATCACTCCGACTCAAAAATCTTAATTGTCGGAAACTCAATCTGGGAGAACCTCAATAGCGCAGAAATGCCCGATGTAGAGGCGATACTCTTGATGAATGATGTCAGTGTCGTCTATGCAAAGGATGAGAAATATATCCAAGCCAGGGAGCATCTGAATGAGATGTTCGGTAAAAAATATCCAAATAGCTTTACCCCGGCCAATGTCAAGTACTATGAAGACTCTCCCAACGAGCTTGCGATGATCAACTATACATCCGGTACCACGGGCTTCTCAAAGGGAGTAATGCTTCCTTACAGGTCTCTCCACTCCAATATTCTTTTTGCGAAGGCGGTACATCCGCAACTGAACAATACCTCCAATCTTGTATCCATGCTTCCTATGGCACACATGTATGGGATGATGTTCGAATTTCTGTTTATAATGTCTGTGGGAGGACATACGCACTTCCTAACTAAACTACCCAGCCCTAATATTATCCTGGATGCTATGGGTACTATCAAACCTGACATTATTATAGCAGTTCCACTGATTATTGAGAAAATTTATAAGAGGATGCTTGCTCCCATAATCAACAAGAACAGGATCAAGCTCCTGCTCAATCTTCCCGTAATAGACCAGATGATCCAGAAAAAGATACTCAATAGCATAGTGACTGCTTTTGGTGGCAAATTTAAAGAGGTGATTATTGGTGGAGCCGCCCTTAACCGCGAAGCTGAAGCATTCTTCAAAAGAATCAACTTTCCATTTACAGTAGGCTATGGTATGACCGAGTGTGCTCCCATCATCGCGTACGCGCCATGGGATAAGACTAAACTTTACTCTTGCGGAAAAGCTGCTCCCAGAATGGAAATCAAGATTGACTCGAAAGATCCCAAAAACATTCCGGGAGAAATCTTTGTAAGGGGCGACAATGTCTTCCTTGGCTATTACAAAAACAAAGAGGCTACTGACGAAGTTCTCTGCAACGGCTGGTTAAAGACCGGCGATATGGGTGTGATGGACTCAGATGGATATCTCTTCCTTAAAGGACGTAGCAAAACCATGATTCTCGGTCCTTCGGGTCAGAATATCTATCCTGAGGAGATAGAGAGTATCCTCAATAACCTGCCTTATGTAGTGGAAGCACTTGTGGTTGAGGATAAATCTTCGCTGATTGCACTTATCTTCCCCGATTTCGATCAGGCAAATGAAGAGGGGCTTACGGAAGAGCAACTTCTCGAAAAGCTCCAGGAAGATATCCAGATTGCCAATTTGGAACTTCCCAACTATTGCAAACTGGCCGGAGTAGAGATTGTTCCTGAAGAATTTGAAAAAACACCCAAACGCAGTATCAAGCGCTATATTTACCAGAGAAGCAGCGCACCTGCCGAAAGCAACTGATAGAGAATCGAAATGTATAATAATAAGCAAGAAAAATTTGATTTAAGCTATCTCGAGATGGCACAGGTCTGGGCAAAAAACTCCTATTGTAAACGTAAACAGGTGGGGGCCCTTATTGTCAAGGACAGAATGATAATATCAGACGGATATAATGGCACTCCTTCAGGGTTTGAAAATGTGTGTGAAGATGAAACCGGTGCCACCAAGGCCTATGTGCTCCACGCTGAGGCAAACGCCATAACCAAGGTGGCGAAGAGCGGTAACAGCAGTGAAGGTTCGACACTTTATGTAACTGCTTCTCCCTGCCTGGAATGTGCCAAGCTCATCATACAGGCCGGTATTAAGAGGGTAGTATATCATGAAGATTACCGTATTACCGACGGTATCGATTTGCTTCGCAGAGCGGGTATTGAGGTTCAACAGTTATAATTCTCCTTTATCATGGGCAATGACAAAACTATGAGAATACTGAGGATATCGGTATGGATTATCATCGTTCTGATGCTGGTCTTAATGATTCAGAGGGTTTCCAAAAAGAATGTGGTAAATCTGGATGCCACGAAGGATGATTGGGCAAAACTGATGCTTGTGCTCAACAGTGTGGATAAGGACTATGTTGACGAGATAGACCACATGGCAGTGACGGAAAAAATCCTTCCTGCTTTTATGGCGGAACTTGATCCACACTCGGTCTATCTGCCTCCAACGGATCTGGAAAAAGCCGATGAGGCACTCCAGGGGGGATTTGACGGTATAGGTATTCAGTTTAACGTTCCCAACGATACGGCGATAGTGACAAATGTCATTGCCGGTGGTCCTTCCGAGAAAGCCGGATTGCTGAGCGGAGACCGCATCATAAAGATTGATGACAGAAATGTTGCCGGAGTCAGTCTGCATCAGGATTCCATGGTGTCGATGATGAGAGGGCCGAGGGGTACAAAGGTCAAACTGGAACTCAAGAGAAACGGTGAAGAAAAGCTGATACCCTTTACCATTGTCAGGGATATGATTCCGGTCAATAGTGTGGATGTGGCATTTATGATAAATGATACCACGGGGTATATCAAACTAGCCAAATTTTCCAAGACAACTTATTTCGAATTCCTTCAGGCAACTCTTACCCTGCGTGAAAAGGGGATGAAACGACTTATATTCGATTTAAGGGACAATACGGGCGGATATCTGGATCAGGCACTGATGCTTTCCAACGAATTTCTCGAAAAGGGTGACCTTGTGGTCTATATGGAGGGTAAAAACCGTCCTCGTCAGGATTTTGTTGCGGATGGCAAGGGCAGTTGCAAGGATATCGAACTTGCTGTTCTAATAAATGAAGCCTCAGCCTCGTCCAGCGAAATTTTCGCGGGAGCGATGCAGGACAATGACAGAGCTCTTATTTATGGTTTGCGCTCATTTGGAAAGGGTCTTGTACAGGAGCCGGTTTATTTTTCAGATGGATCGGGTATACGTCTGACTGTGGCCCGTTTCTATACCCCTACCGGCAGGTGCATTCAGAAACCCTATTCCGACAAATACGACATGGATATCATCGAGCGGTATGAGCATGGAGAGATGATGAGTGCGGACAGCATCAAGGTTAATGATTCACTTAAATATATTACTCCGGGAGGAAAGGTGGTGTATGGCGGTGGAGGTATAATTCCCGATGTCTTTGTGCCTCTTGACACAGTGGGAATCTCCGATTATCTGATAAAATGCAACCGTCAAAGTCTGGTTGTCAAATTTGCCAATAAATTCAGCGACAAACATCGTGCACGTATGAGGAGCATCACGGATATGGATGCTCTCTACGCTTTTTTCACTGAGTTTAATCTAAAAAAAGAATTCATCGAATATACGATGGCTAATGGTGTCATCCCTTCAAAGTCTGATTGGGAGATTTCGGGAGAAATAATAATGACACAGGTAAAAGCGGTTATCGGCAGATATACACCTATGGATGACGATGCCTTCTATCCGATCTATCTGAAGAATGATAATGTTATCAAAAGAGCACTAGAGGATTAGTTCCGATTATTGAGTGTGTAGTGAAAACTTAAAACTCATAACTATAAAACTTACTCAGAACTCCTAACTTGGGACTTAGAACTACACTTATTGTCCGATGAATCGGTAATGGATTTCGCCGGTCTGGCGGGGGCCGGCACTTTCGGAGGCTGCGAAGCGTGAACGCATCGCGGCTTCAATCGCAAAGTCGTGAAGCGATTTGTCGGGGCTCGAAATGCTCTCCAATACGCGTGCATCAATAACACGTCCTCTCGGATTTACGACGATTTCAACGAAAACATCCCCTGAACCATAGCCTTTGTAGGCAGGGACAGGCAGATGCTGTGCCTTGCGCCCCTCAAGTAGATAGGAAATGACGGAGGGACCTTTGTAGGTAGGGGATTCCTCTTTTTTCTTTTCCTTTTCCGGTTCAGGATTGAGGTCGACTGTTTCAGATGACTCCTCTTTCAGCGCATCCTCTTTGGAGGCATCCAGCTTTCGCTGAAGTTCGCGAGCCTCTTCATAAACCCTGTCGGGATTAGAGTGACGGTCATCTTTTAGTCGGGTTCCTACATCCACGGTAACATTACGGATTTGTGCTCCCGGAATGGCGAGAAGGTTGTCTAGTTCACGACTGATATCTTCCTTTAATTCCATTATTCTTTGCTCCTCTTCAATTTGCTCCTGTTTGGTAAAATCAAGCACAAATGAGGCCTCGGGAGCCACCAATGAATTGATGGATACAAGCAATAGCACTATAAGCACCGAAAGGTGGAAAATAAGGGTCAGGTACAACCCGACCCTCTGTCCAGTTCTTTTACTATTTTTATTGTGCTTTTCCTCCATTAGTCATTATTTTCGAGTGCTTGCCCGATTGTCGCAATAAGTATATTGATGGCTACCTTGTTGTGGCCGCCCTGCGGGAGTATGATATCGGCGTATCTTTTACTCGGAGCAATAAACTGCAGGTGCATCGGCTTGACTGTCTTCTGGTAGCGTTCCATTACCTTTTCCACGCTTTTACCTCTCTCCATTATATCTCTTGAGATGACACGCATAAGACGGTCGTCATCATCTGCATCTACATAGACCATTATGTCCATCAGTTTCCGGAGCTCTTTACAAGTGAAGATAAGGATCCCTTCAACTATGATTACAGGAGCAGGGGAGACCTTAACGGTTTCTGTGGTTGATCTGGAGCAGGTGATATAGGAATAGACGGGCTGTTCAATAATCTTTCCCTCCTTGAGTTCTTTAAGTTGCTGCACGAGCAATTCAAAATCGATAGCATCCGGATGGTCGAAATTGAGCTCCTGGCGTACCTCCATCGGGAGGTGACTTTGGTCTTTGTAATAGGAGTCCTGAGGAATTACGACAACTTTGTTGTGAAGTCGTTCCGAGATTTTATTGACCACTGTAGTCTTGCCTGAGCCGGTGCCGCCGGCGATACCGATAATAAGCATAATGGTGAACTTTTATGTTAAAATTCTGCGTTCTTTGGAGTTCTGGGGAAAGGAATGACATCCCTGATGTTGGCCATTCCTGTTACAAAGAGCAGAAGTCTTTCAAATCCGAGTCCGAATCCGCTATGAGGCGCAGTGCCAAACCGGCGGGTGTCAATATACCACCAGAGGTTGGAATGATCCATACCGAGTTCCGCTATTCTTTGCTCAAGTTTCTCCAGAGATTCCTCTCTTTGGGAACCGCCGATAATTTCGCCGATTTTGGGGAAGAGTACATCCATTGCCCTAACCGTCTTTCCGTCCTCATTAAGTTTCATGTAAAAAGCTTTGATCTCCTTGGGATAGTTGGTAAGGATAACGGGTTTCTTAAAATGTTTCTCTACAAGATATCTTTCATGCTCACTCTGGAGGTCGATACCCCAGGAGACGGGGAACTCAAATTTCACTCCCGACTTTTCCAGAATTTCCACACCTTCCGTATAGGAGAGCCTTACAAACTTCGTATTGACGACACTTTCGAGGCGGGAGATCAGCTCCTTGTCAATCATGTTGTTGAGGAAGTTGAGGTCATCCTTGCAATTATCGAGGGCATATTGTACCAGATATTTGATAAACTCTTCAGCCAGATCCATATTGTCTTCTATCTCGTAAAATGCCATTTCCGGCTCAATCATCCAGAACTCAGCCAGGTGACGGGGCGTGTTGGAATTCTCAGCGCGGAAAGTGGGGCCGAAGGTGTAAATATCCCCCAAAGCCATCGCTCCTAGTTCGCCTTCGAGCTGCCCGCTAACGGTCAGTGATGTCTGACGGCCGAAAAAGTCCTCATCATAGTTTACACTGCCATCCTCATTTTTGGGAATATCTTCCAGATTCAGAGTTGTAACATGAAACATTTCACCTGCACCTTCGCAGTCGGAACTTGTAATAATCGGGGTATGAAGATAGACAAACCCTTTGTCATTGAAGAATTTATGGATGGCAAATGCCATTGCGTGGCGAATCCTCAGAACGGCTCCGAAAGTATTGGTGCGGGGACGGAGGTGAGCTATCTCACGTAGGAATTCCATGCTGTGCCCCTTTTTTTGAAGTGGATAGATATCGGGGTCGGCAGTGCCCAACACCTCCATCTCACGTGCCTGGATTTCGACAGATTGTCCGCTACCCAATGATGCCACCAGTTCGCCTTTGGCGGCAATGCAGGCACCGGTTGTAATCTGCTTTAGCAATGCTTCGTCAAAAGCCGCGGTGTCGCAGACAATCTGTATGTTGTTGATGGTGGATCCATCATTGAGAGCTATGAATGTCACGTTTTTGTTGCCTCGTCTAGTCCTGACCCAGCCTTTTACAAGCACCTCACCACCGGGTCCCTGTTGAAGCAATTTAATAACTTTAGTTCTTTTCATTACTTTCTTATAATCAAAATGACAAAGTTAGACAATCAATGACAAACTACCAAAAGTATAAAATCAGAATCCAATGCCCGCAGCCTGACATATTCTCTTGGGAATGTCGGTATTGTCCATCCGGCCGCTGAAAAGTGAACTTCCTGCTCCGATGGCAAATACAGGTACTGCGCTACCGGTGTGTCCTGTAGTTGTCCAGCCTACACTGGCTTTATCGGAGACATAGGAGTTAACATCCTTTTCGGACATATAACTGAAGACATCCGGAGCATTTTCGCCCTCAATTTTGGTTCTGTCAACTCTATCTTCGATATCATCCAAAATTTCCTTAACTATTGTCAGGTCTACTTTATAGCCTTTTGAGCTGCCTAGTGAGATTCCGCCGGTCTCATGGTCTGCTGTTACCACAATGAGTGTTTCATCGGGATGCAGCTGATAAAACTTGTATGCAACCTCAATTGCGGCATCAAAATCGAGTGTTTCGAAAATGGTATTGGCAAGGTCGTTGGAGTGGGCTGCCCAATCTATTTTGCCTCCTTCGGCCATAATGAAAAATCCCTTATCATTTTCAAGGAACTTTACAGCTGCCTCGACTACCTGAGCTAATGTGAGATCGGATTCCTCAATATCGTTCTTGTAGGGAAGAACATTTTCCTCTTTACCTTTTTCCTGAAGCAATATTATTTTTTCTGCCTTATCTTTTTGCGCCAGATAGTCCTCCATCCCATAAGATACAGTGTAGCCTTTTTCAGCAACAATCTCATAAATGGGGCGTTCGGAATCTTCTTTACCGAACGGCTTGGCGAAACCGCCTCCGCCGAAGAACTCAAATCCTGTCTCGGGCAACTCTTTAGCTATGGCGTAGTAGTCGCTCCTCGAGGGATTATGAGCGTAGAATGCTCCCGGAGTGGCGTGGTTTATGGTTACGGAGCTGATAATTCCTACTTTGCGCCCTGCATCGTGGAATTTGTATGAGATTGCCGTAACATTTGTAGTGTCCGGTGTCACTCCCAACATACCGTTACGTGTCTTGGTACCGGCGGCAAGAGCAGTGCCTGCGGCTGAAGAGCAGGTGATGAACTCGTTCGCTGAGTAAGTGGTAGCCATACCAAGTATGGGGAATTGTGTAAATGTGAGAGGTTCGCTCCCTATAACCCCTTTTTCAGTAGCCTTGAATGCCTCTGTGACGGCTACATGGGAAAATCCCATTCCGTCTCCTATGAAATAGAATACATATTTAGCCTTCTTCTCGCTACAGGATGTAGCGATGAGCAGAGTGAGGGCAAAAATCAAAAATTTTTTCATTTGTGGATGTTACTTTTTGTTTTATACAAGAAAGGGTGACACTTGGCCACCCTTTGCTTATATAAATGCTAATTGTTAGTGAGCGTTGACTTTACGAGCGCCATACATTATTCTTAGAGCCGAACAACGACGAAGCTCTTGCTTTACGTCTGTGATGATACCCATACGGGTGTCCTCATCGGCTTTAATGGATACTGTCATTAACGGACGATCTGCCTCGCTCATAGATTCACGTTCCGATGCGATGAAATCACGGATATCCTCAATGCTGCGAAAAGCATTGTTGAGCTGTATCTGTGACTCTGTACCATAGAGATCTTGATACTGGAGAGTCGGGGTACCAATGTAGATGTATGATGTGAGGTCTTTTCTTTCCAGTTTGGCAACTTCCGAAGCTCCTGGAAGAGATACCATCACTTTGCGCTCTGTCTGGCGCATGCTAACTGATACCATGAAGAACATCAAAATCATGAATACAATATCGGGGAGGGACGCGGTACTGATACCGGGGGTTTCTTTTTTACCTTTATCTACGAATTTTGACATAATAAATCCTCCTTAACGTCTTCTCTTGGTTACATCTTTAGGCTCTGCCTCTGAGATATTCTGCGGCACGGCTTTACGAACGATATTCTGTTGATCCTCGTTAAGTCTTGAGTACCTCTTGCCATAGTTGGCAATGGACCATTCATCACGGAGTTCGTTAACGGCACGGATCAGCTCATTTTGTACTTCAATATACTTGGAGTAACTGGTACCGCGGTCATTTTGCAGAGAAATCACACCTTTAGATACGAGGCAGTCCCCATAGCCCTCTATGAATATCATTTCCTTATCGGGGAGATTGGGGTCATTTTGGGGATTGGTCATAAACTCCTTGATCTTGTTCTTGAGTTGGGTAATATCAAGAATCTCATTTCCCGCGAAGAGTCTGTCCTGAGCGTTGACCTTCACCTGGATGATATTACGACGGTTGACCTTCTGGTCCTCCACCTTCATATCAGGGGGAGGCATAACGGGAAGACGTCTCGATATACCTTCCTCCTTATCCATAGTGCTCACCATCAAGAAGAATATCAACATCAAGAAGGAGATGTCAGCCATAGAACCGCCATTAATTTCGGGTGTCTTTCTGGGTGCTGCCATCTTGATTACTTTTTAATTGTTGAATTACGAATAGCACTCCATAGAAGTGCGATAATGGATGCCCCAATAAGGGCATAAGTAACAAACAATGCTGTATCGGTTAATTTGAAGGTACGTGCTGAAACCTCAAAATTCAGGTCAATAGGAGTACCAGGAGCAAGCAGGTAGCAACCTCCTACCAATACTACTACACCTACTATCACAGCAAGAAGCCTGAGGAAGCCTTTCTTGGTCTTGAAAGCCTTTGCAAGAGGGAAGATCACTGCAAGGACTGCTGCGATAGCTACAAGCACGTATGCCCATATCAGATTGGCGTCGAGTATTTTGTCATCCATAGATCCGGTCTGGGTCGTATAGAATACAATGATCAACACTATCGATATGGCAAACAGCAAGTATTGGAGATACTTTGTATATTTCATAATAGAATGATTAATTCGTTGTTTATAATTGTTTACACTATTGATTGGTCCGAGTAAGGACTATTTCTGATATTTAACCAGGAGGTCAACCAGAGTAATAGAGGCATCTTCCATCTGAACTACGATGGATTCAACCTTAGCAATCAAATAGTTGTAGAACAATTGGAGTATAATGGCAACGATCAAACCACCAATAGTCGTAATCAAAGCAACCTTCATACCGTGTGCTACGAGTGCCGGAGAAATGTCACCTGCAACCTCAATCGCGTCAAATGCCAAAACAAGGCCGACAACTGTACCGAGGAAGCCAAGCATCGGAGCGATGGCAATGAAGAGGGTAATCCATGAAAGACCGCTTTCGAGCTGACCCATCTGTACGGATCCGTATGAGGTAACAGTTTTTTCAACTGTTTCAATACCTTGATCAGAGCGGAGTAGACCCTGATAGAAAATGCTGGCAACAGGACCGCGGGTGTTGCGGCACACGTCTTTTGCCTTTTCAATGCCACCTTCTTTCAGAGCTTTGTCCACGTTGGCAATGAGCTTTTTGGTGTCGGTCTGTGCAAGGCTTAAAGTGATGATCCTTTCGATAGCAATAGCGAGACCAAAGATAAGACACAACAATATTGTTGCCATAAAGCCCGGGCCACCTTCGATGAATTTCTGCTTAAGTGCCTGGTGCATCGGCTGGTCAGATGCGCCTGCAGCAAACGGGTCAACGATTTCTTCTTCATCAACTTCAGGAGCTGCCTGAACATCTTCTGTAGTAGCCTCAGGAGTCTCTTCCTGTGCATAAGCTACCTGGAATTGTGCAGATACGGTCATTAGGCCGAGAACTGCCAAAAACATGAAAAATTTTTTCATAAGTTTTGTTTTAATTGATTATTAAACGATTTATTAAAGTTATAGTCTATGCGTAGTAAAATATCGCGCAATTTAGTTATTTTTTTTTTAATAACAATTCATTTATTTGAAAATTCTCCTTTTAACGGCTTTTTCATATGCGATATTACTTCTTCATTATCTGAAAATCTGCCCAAAAGATGGAACAATTTGGTTACTGCAGCCTCGGTGGTCATATCGTATCCGCTAATAAGTCCACATTCCATTAGAAAGGCCCCGTTGGCATATGCAGACATATCCACACTACCTGCATGACACTGGGTTACATTAACGATTATGACGCCCCTGGCGACACTTTCCGACAACATCCGTCCGAACCACTCCATAGAGGGGGCATTTCCACTACCGAAACTCTCAAGAACTACTGCCCTGAGTCCCTTTGTGCCAAGAACTGCCTCCACATAAGCCGGTGTGATACCGGGAAAAATCTTGATTATTGCAACATTGGTGTCCATTTCAGTATATAGACGTATGCCTTCGCCCCATTTTTCAGGATATTGGACATATTCGCGGTAATATCTGATGTGAATACCCGCTTCTGCAAGTACTGGATAATTCGCAGAGCGGAATGCCTTGAAGTTTTCCGCATTATATTTTGTAGTGCGGTTGCCGCGATAGAGGTAGCTGTCAAAATAGATGCACACTTCAGGTACCAGTGCGTGACCATCGCTATCCATTGCAGCGGCAAGTTCGATTGATGAGATGAGATTTTCCTTGCCGTCCGTGCGCAGCATTCCGATAGGCAGCTGACTTCCGGTAAATACAATGGGTTTGTCAAGCCGGTCGAGCATGAAACTCAATGCTGATGCGGAGAATGCCATGGTGTCGGTACCGTGGAGCACTACGAATCCGTCATATTTGTCGTAATTGTTGTAAATGATTGTTGCAAGCTCCTGCCAGAAACTCACAGTGACGTCCGATGAGTCTATGACCGGATTAAAAGAGTGTGAATCAATATGGTAACCGAATTTTTTGAGTTCGGGTACCTCCTCGGTAATGAGTCCGAAGTTGAAGGGTTTCAGAAGCAGGGTTTCCGGATCCTGTTTCATTCCGATTGTGCCTCCGGTATAAATGAGAAGTATCGATTGGCTCATAGTGAAAAGAGTTTTCTTGCGTTATTTGTGGTAATTGATGCGACAGTTTCTATAGAAACACCTTGTATTCCGGCGATATTGGCAGCTATATGGACCAGATAGGAACTCTCGTTGCGTTTACCACGGAAAGGAACCGGAGTGAGCCATGGAGAGTCGGTTTCCAGCACAATATCATCAAGTGAAACCTTTTCCAATGTGGCAGCGACTCCTGCATTTTTGTAGGTGGAAACTCCTCCTATGCCGATTTTGAAATCACCATGCCGTAGAATCTGCCTGTAAGTTTCGTAACTTCCGGAAAAGGCATGGAAAACACCTTTGAGAGGGATTCCTCGTATCTCCGAGAAGACTTTGAATATCTCTTCAGTGGAATTTCTCAAGTGTATGATTACGGGTAGGTCGAGTTCGGCGGCGAGCTCCAGCTGTTCGGCAAAGACCCTTGTTTGCTGTGTAAGCCAATCTGTTGACCAGTATTTGTCAATACCTATTTCTCCGATGGCCGCGAAACTGCGGTCACATGCATGCTCTTTGACGAAAGCAAGCTCCCTCTCCCAATCCTCACCAACTGAGGTGGGGTGCAGTCCAATGCAGGGCGAGAAAAGGTCCGGACGGCTATCGGACAGCGAAATCATTGCATCATATGCTGATATGTCAATTCCCGGGAGTATACAGTGACTCACGCCTGCCTCTTCCATCCGTTGGATTACTTGCAGGATATCTTCGCTGAAAGCTGTGTCGTAAAGGTGTGCGTGGGTGTCTATGAATTCCATCATAAATTACAAAGTTATGGAAAATAATCAAGCAATAGAATACTTGTCTCCCATAATCTGTACTATTTTTCCTGAAATTTCAAGTTGCAGCAATTCGGTCGAGAGCTCCCGTAGGGGAATACCGGTGCGTCCTTCAATCTGCTCTGCTGTAAGAGAGTCTCTATCCTTGAGTGTGTTGAGTATTGAGCGTGCGTTTTTGCCGCTAATCCCTTCGAAGAGATCAGTTACGAAGGCCTTTGTGTGGGATTTTCTCTCCTTCCATCCCATAGATGAACTTATGGTACCGGGATTTGTGACTATTCGGGCGGCATCTCGCTCAATCAGGGTATTACAGCCCTCGAAGGAGTCGTCACCGATACGTCCGGGAATTGCGTAGACTTCGCGTGAGTAAGATGATGCAAGGGAGGTGGTTATCAGTCCGCCCCCTTTTGAATATGACTCCCCAAGCAGTACTGCATCTGCCATACCGGCGATAATCCGGTTTCTTTTGATGAAATTGATTTTTATGGCCTCGCAACCGCGATAGAAGTCGGTGACAAGGCCACCCTTTTTCCCCAGCATCTCTTCGGCCAAACCCCGATGTTGATGGGGATAGATAGTGTCGATGCCGGTAGCCATAACACCTACGGTGGAAAGTCCGTACTCCATTGCGGCGCGGTGTGCAGTTGCATCTATACCGTATGCAAGTCCGCTAATTACCAGGGGTTTGCTGGATAAGGCGAGCTCTTCTATCACCTTACGGCAGCTGCTCTTGCCGTAATAAGAGGCTTTACGGGTACCGACTACTGAGATTACCCTGCGAGCGTTGAGGTCAGCCTTTCCTTTATAGTAGAGTAGGATAGGGGCATCATAGCACTCTCTCAAACGGTAGGGGTAGTTTTGATCTGTGATATAGAGTGTCTGCACTTCGTTGGCGTGCGCCCAGTCTATCTCTTTTTGTGCCCAGTCGAGCAGTGCAGGATTGGTGAGAGCTTCGAGCATTTCCTTGTTGAAAGGAAGTATTTCACCGAGTTCTTCTTTGTTGAGTTTGAATATGTTGCCAATATTGCCGACTCTATCAATTAGTTTTAGCGCAACTGCCGGCTTATAAGCGAACAGTTTGCTTAAGGCGGCGGCATAAATGTAAAAATCATACTCCATAATAGCTTTTTTGTCGCTAAATTATGGAGTATGATTCTATTTCGGGTGCTTAAAAGACAATTTTTATATAATCAACATCGCATCTCCGTATGTGCCAAAACGATAACCCTCTTCAATGGCAACTTTGTAGGCATTCATCACATTGTCATAACCTCCAAATGCTGCGGCATTCATCAGCATTGTGGATGAAGGAAGATGGAAATTGGTGATTACCGCATCGGGAATCGAAAATTTGTAGGGCGGAAATATGAATCTGTTCGTCCAGGTGTCCAGTTCCTTGATCTCATTTTGTGTAGTTACATAGGTTTCGAGTGCCCGTACGGTGGTAATACCTACAGCGAATACCCGGTTACCGCTTGCTTTGGCCTTATTGACCTTATCAGCGGTTTCTGCTGATATGATCACCTTCTCCGAGTCCATTTTGTGCTTGGAGAGATCCTCCACGTCTACATTGTGGAAATGGGCATTGCTCATATAGAGAGTGAGGAAAGTGGTGTCGATATCCTTTAACTCCATTTTCTTGAAGAGAATTTTGCTGAAATGGAGGCCGGCGGCAGGGCAGGCTACAGCACCTTCCTTACTGGCATAGATAGTCTGAAAACGTTCTGTGTCACACTCTTCAGCTCTTGAGCGTATCCATTTGGGAATAGGCAGTTCTCCGAGTTGCAGGAGTGTCTGTTTGAACTCCTCGTAAGTGCCGTCAAAAAGAAATCTCAAAGTACGGCCTCTGGAAGTGGTATTGTCGATTACTTCAGCCACGAGGGCATCATTTTCTCCGAAATAGAGTTTATTGCCGATACGGATTTTTCTTGCGGGATCCACCAGTACATCCCACAGGCGCTGGTCTTTGTTGAGTTCTCTGAGAAGGAACACCTCGATTTCCGCACCGGTTTTCTCTTTATTGCCGTAAAGACGTGCAGGGAAGACCTTGGCATCGTTGAATACGAAAAGGTCGTGAGGTTTACAGTAATCGATTATTTCCTTGAAGATCTTGTGCTCAATCTCTCCGGTCTCTTTATTAAGCACCATAAGACGTGATTCATCCCTGAAATTTGCCGGATATTTGGCAATCATTTCTTCAGGAAGTTCAAAGTAAAATTGCGATAATTTCATTGTTTGGGAAAAAATGTACAAAAAACACTCTTTTATACGAAAAAAAATCGAAAAAGTTTCAAAAAGTCAATTTTTTAGCGAAAAAAATCCTGATGCGGTCCGGCGAAGAGCTGTCAGATATCCGCCGCTTCCCAGAGCGCAGCCGAGGTCGCGGGCGAGGGATCGGATATAAGTGCCCTTGCTGCAGCGCACTCTGATGGTGGCGCTGGGACGTGTGCCATCGCTCTTGTCGCTGGAGTGCTGATAAAAGTGTTTCCCACTTGGATATGCCTCCCGAACGCTATCTTCTTCATCTTTTTCAGATTTTAATATACCTGCAGAGGCTTCGGAAAAAGAAAGCAGTTCGATGTCGGTGATGTTGATCAGGGACTTGCGCAGTTTCACCTCCTCGCCGACACGTGCATATTCGTAAGCACGCAATCCGTCTATAATCTTTGCGGAAAACAGAGGCGGCACCTGCAGTTGCTCTCCAATAAAATCTTTCAGCGTTTCGGAGACCATCTCTCCCGTAATATGCTCAAAGGGATAATAGCAGTCAATCTCCTGTTCCAGGTCGAAAGAGGGGGTAGTCGCACCGAATTCTATGGTGGCAACATATTCTTTTTCGTGCGATTGCAGCTCTTCTGCTATCTTGGTGGCCTTGCCTACGCATACAATCAGCAAACCGGTTGCCAACGGATCGAGCGTACCTGCATGACCTACCTTGATTTTCTTCTGTTTGAAATGTTTCTGGATTTGGAATTTTATCTTTCTCACCACATCGGCGGAAGTCCACCTGTAGGGTTTGTCAATGGGAATCACTATGCCTTCCGGATATTCATTGATAGAGGCCGCAAGATGCTCTTCGAAAAAACCGGAGAGCGATTCATTCTCTACACTACATCCTTCCAGTAAATAAAAACTCATATCTATTTGCTTACTGCGATTTTGTCCACCCTGCGCTTATGCCTTCCACCCTCGAATTCCGCAGATAAAAAACTCCTGACAATCTCCAAAGCAAGCTCCCGGGAGATAAATCTGGCCGGAAGAGAAAGGACATTCGCATCATTGTGCTGACGTGCCAGAGCTCCGAGTTCGGGATTCCAGCAAAGCGCTGCACGTACACCTTGATGCTTATTGAGGGTCATTGCAATGCCATTGCCGGAGCCGCATATGGCTATACCGTACTTCACTTCTCCACATTCCAGAGCCTCTGCCAGAGGATGGGCAGTATCTGGATAGTCCATGCTATCGGTAGAATGGGTGCCGAAATCGATAATTTCATATCTCATCGATTTAAGATAGGGTTTTAGGAACTCCTTGAGTTCGAATCCGGCGTGGTCAGACGCCATTCCAATAGTTACCATAATTATATAATATTGTCAGCCCAAACGGGCGATTGCGTTGCCGATCCGTCTTGAGACCTCCTCCTTGCCCAGGATTTCCATAATATCCGCCACTCCGGGACCGGAACTGCGACCTACCAGGAAGAGGCGAAGTGTATTCATCACCTTGCCCATACCCCAACCATTGGTTTTAATAAAATTCTCCAGTTTCTCCTCGATTATATTTTTGGAGAAAGGTTCCAAACTATTTATAAAATCTGCAACCTGCGGAATAATCTCCTTGACCTCATCTTTCCAGAACTTGTTTACTCCTGCAGGATCATACTCTTCCGGTGCCTCGAAAAGAAAATCGCACAAACTCCGGAATTCATGTACAAAATAGGCCCTATCCCTGATGAGTTCTACTGCCGCACCTACATACTTGTCGTCAAAACCGGCCAGATACTCTCCCTCAATGGCTCGGAAAGCCTCCACAAGTTCTTTTGTGCTCTTTCTACGGAGATATTCCTGATTATACCATTTTGCCTTATCGTGATTGAATCTGGCTCCGGATTTGATTACTCTCTCAAGCGAGAAAACCTCTACCAGCTCATCCAGTGTAAAAATCTCCTGTTCAGTACCGGGATTCCATCCAAGAAAGGCCAGTATATTGACAAATGCTTCAGGAAAATAGCCGTCTTCACGGTAGCCGTGTGAAATCTCTCCATCGCTGTTGACCCACTGTAGCGGAAATACCGGAAATCCCAATCTGTCGCCATCTCTTTTGCTGAGTTTGCCTTTGCCGTCCGGCTTAAGCAGCAACGAGAGGTGAGCAAATTGCGGCCGGCTCTTCTCCCACCCGAATGCTTCGTAGAGCAAATAGTGAAGAGGGAGTGATGGGAGCCATTCTTCGCCCCGGATCACCTCTGTAATCTCCATGAGATGATCGTCAACAATATTGGCAAGGTGATAGGTGGGAAGTTCGTCTGCCCTCTTCCAAAGTACCTTGTCATCCAGAGTGGAGGTATTGACCTGAATGTCGCCTCTGATGAGGTCGTTCATCTTTATTACTCTGTTTTCGGGGATTTTGAATCTGATGGTCCATCCGCTCTCTTCAGCAAGACGGCGCTCTACTTCTTCGGCGGGAAGTGTAAGTGAATTTTTGAGTGAGGTGCGTGACTTGTAGTTGTATGTGAAACTGCTTTTTTCCGCCTCTGCCTCTTTTCTGAGTTTCTCGAGCTCCTCCGGTGTGTCAAATGCATAATAGGCATTTCCATTTGCTACCAGTTGTTCTGCATATTTGCGATAGATGTGCTTGCGCTGTGACTGTCTGTAAGGTGCGTGAGGATGCTCTGCACAGGGGGTTTCCACTATATTCCCATCTTTGTCCACACCTTCGTCGGGGAGTATGCCACACCAGTTGAGCGACTCGATAACATACTCTTCAGAGCCTGGAACGAACCTCTGGGAGTCGGTATCTTCTATTCTCAATATGAATTTTCCCCCCGCTTGTTTAGCGTAAAGATAGTTGTATAATGCAGTCCTGACACCGCCCATATGGAGCGGTCCCGTAGGACTCGGTGCAAAGCGTACTCTTCTTTGTGTCATCACTCGGTTTGTTTTAGTTTCTGTTTCTGCAACATCATTTCCCTTCTGGTCAATGCGGGCTCCGACTCAAGTTCGCCGATATTCTGTGGATTATCGGTAATCAACGCCGGTATGCCGGTTATCATCTCCTTTTTGGTAATCTGAGACTCTATATCGGGACACAAAGGTACGCCTCTTTTATTATTTGTCAAATCATATTTGACCTCGATTCTGTTGTTTTTCAACGCATCTTCGCTGATGATGGGCAGCTGGGTCATTTCAAATCCGGTAGCAATGATGGTCACTCCGATGTTCTCTCCCATCTCATCGTTCTGTACAAGACCCATCTTGGAATTGAGTTCGGGGTTGGTGAGTTCCTTGATGTACTCCATCAGGGCTGTTACCTCACTTCCATGAATGACATGTTCTCCGCCGGATGTCGTAATGTTGACCAAAGCTCTTTTTGCTGTTTTCAGGTCAAGCTGGTTGAGCAGGGGAGATGTCAGGGCCATTTCAACAGCTTTACTGACCCTATCTTTGCCGGAAGCGATACCTATTCCCATTAAGGAGACATTGCTGTTTTGCATTATTTTCTTGACATCGGCAAAGTCCATATTGATTTTACCCCGGACGGTTATGATTTCGGCAATGCTCCTTACTGCAGTGGCCAATACTTCATCGGCTTTGGGAAGCAGTGTCAGAATGTCCAGATCGGCATATATATCGAAGAGTTTTTCATTGTCGATGATAAGGAGACTATCCACATGCCTGTAGAGTTCCCTTACTCCCTCGATAGCTCTGAAGAGCACTTCGTTTCCGAGAAAGCGCGCCGGAAGAGTCACCACTCCGACTGTCAGAATGCCTTTGGTCCTGGCTATTTCAGCTATGACGGGAGCTGCTCCCGTTCCTGTGCCTCCACCCATCCCCGCGGCGATGAAGAGCATCTGCGTATTGCCCTCCAGATGTTCCTCGATGGCCTCTCTGGACTCAAGCGCAGATTTTCTGCCTATGGTCGCATCTTGTCCGGCCCCAAGACCTTTTGTCAATATTCCGCCGATCTGCAGTTTGACGGGTACCGTGCTTCCGTCGAGAGCCTGTCTGTCAGTATTGCATACTACAAAATCCACTTGCTCTATCTGCTGTGAATACATATATTGTACGGCATTGCTGCCACCACCCCCAACGCCTATAACTTTAAGAATGTTGTTTGAGCCCCTGGGCCAGTTTTTTGGTATTAATGTTCCTTCCATATCAGCAATTGTCATTGTTTTCACCGAAAATTCCTTCGAATAGGGTACCTAACCCCCTTTTCTGACCTTTGTTGCCTCCACTTTTCCTGCCGCCGGATTCTTTTTTTCCTTTGACTTCGGTCGTATCTGTTTCCATGTCAGTTTCACGCTCACTCTCCTTGAATGTCATTTTCTCGATTTCCGAATAGGAAAGTTTATTGGAAAAGCCCTCCAGCAGAAGTCCGACGACGGTAGAAGAAAATGTGTCTTGCGCTTTCTCGTGCGAATCTACCGTAATGCAGCCTCTGGGTGCTGCAAGACGTGTTTTTTTACCCAGAAATACTTTTGCCAGATCCAGAAAACCCTCCAGATAGCAAGTGCCGCCGGTTATCACAACGCCGGCAGGGAGTTTTCCTTGTGATTCATTCTCCTCTTTTACATATTTGATCGCTTCGAGGATCTCACTGGTGCGAGCTTCGATAATGCTTGTGAGTTTGACAAGCGACACTTCATCCTCTATAATGCCGTCATTACCCCTGAGAACCAATTTTTTATCCTCAGGAGAAAATTCTTCGACACAGCAACCGTGTTTCAGTTTGATTAATTCGGCCCATTTGGGGCTTATTGAGGTTACTGTCTGGATATCAACTGTAATGGATTCTCCACCGAAGGGAATGATCCGCACATCGGTGACGATTCCTTTTCTGACAACGGCAATCTGTGTCAGGCCGCGTCCTATATCCACCAGCATTACTCCGTTTTCCATCTCCGCTTCAGTGAGTACCGCTCTGGCGGAAGCAATGGGAGAGAGTACGATTTTGGAGATTTCCACGCCGCATGCAGAGAGTACTTTTTTGCACCTGGAGAGCAGTGTTGCCTTGCCGTGGAAGATTTTGTAATAGGCCTTGAGATTCTTCCCGGAAGTTCCGATGATCTCATGCTGCTGGTATCCCGTCAAATCATCTATGTCATATTTCTGCGGAATAACAGCATAAATCATATTGGCTTCATCTACGGAATATTTGTATCGTTCACGGCGGTAATTTTCAAGTTCTTCAGCGGTTACATACTTGCTGCTGTTATTTCTGATGATTGTACTTGTAATTTCCTCGCAGTAGAGAAACTTTCCGCTGATATTGATTACTGCTCTGTCAATAATTTCTCCAATATCGGCTGATGCAGCCCCAAGTGCCGCTTTGAGAGCTTCAATCACCCTGCCCTCGTTGACTATCTCCCCGTTTTTTATACCGTTGGGAAGGGGAGAACTGTGAAATGAGATCACCTTTATGCCGTCAGAAGTCTTTTTACCGACTGCCACGGCAACTTTAGATGATCCGAAATCTATCGCTGTAATAAAATCGCTCATATATCTCCTTATTTGCAAATAATCTGTTTGTTGTATTTGAGGTTGACGACATTGTGAGTGTTCCATCCATCTGTAGGAGCAATTGTTTTATAGAATGTCGCCAATTTCTTAAATTTCTCATCGATGTTTCGGCAGTTGCCGAATATGATTTTATGATGGCTCACACGTGAAACAAGGCATATGTCACCATTTTCTATGTATATCTGTTCAATGTTTTTGTTCCAATAGTCATTGCTGCTGATATAGTCTGTCAGGCGGAGAATATCCTTTATCCATTCACCCTCTTTTCCTTCAGGTACGCCCATATATTCTCTGCCCAGACGTAACGGAATATCACCCGTAACAATAGGCACATTGTAGCTGTTTAGCAGGGGAAAAAGGAATCCGGTTCGATCTGCATAATACCCCTCGGTCTCATTTTCAAATCTTACAACAGGTTTTCTTTGGACTACATCTATATTAAGAATGGTGGGGGAGGAAAAATAGACCTCTGATTTGAGGATCTCACCCCTACCATCCAGCAATTTTTCTATTCCGGCAAGGTTTACTTTTTCACACTTCGAGCCTATAACCTTTTCCGCTTTCTCCACCAGGGAAACAATCTCCTCGCGGCTGATGAGGTTGACCTTGAGAGAATCTTTGAAATTGACATTGATACCGCTGCATACCATCTCCGCAATGGTTTCCGTTTCCATTTCAGAAACAAAATAGAAGTAGGGCACCATCACTCCCAGGAATAGGAGTGATATAAGTATTATCAGCAGTATCTTTTTTACCCTCATTTTCCTACTCTTGCTTTTAATTCTTCTTCTATGGGCAGTACAAACCTGTCAATGTCTCCGGCTCCAAAGGTAATCAGACACTCGAAATTTCTCTTACGGATAGTCTCCATCAATGCATCCTTGCTGATGAGTATTTTGTTGTCAAGTTGTACTTTGTCAAAAATGATCTTTGATGTCACCCCTTCGATCGGGAGTTCCCTTGCAGGATAAATGGGAAGCAATATCAGTTCATCCAGTCCTCCCAATGCATCGGCAAACTCCTCGGCGAAATCCCGTGTGCGCGAATAGAGATGGGGCTGGAAGATGCCGCAAAGCCGTCTCCCCTTGAATATGCCTCTGATGGAACTGATTGCATGACGCAGTTCATTAGGATGATGTGCATAATCATCAATATAGGCACACTGCGGAGTGTTGAGACGGATATCAAATCTTCTGCCCACCCCTTTGAAAGAGGCAAGAGCACTTTTTAGTTTATCGGGAGCGATACCGTGTAGAAGAGCAACTGCCGATGCAGCTACGGCGTTCTCAACGTTGACCCAACCTCGTATTCCCAGCGTGCAGTGCTCTATCTTACCGTTGGGAGTATTGAGTGTGAAATCATAAAAACCCCCATCGAGTGGTACAATGTCCGACGTATAAAAGTCAGCCGGAGTATCGTATGAATAGGTCAAAATCTTTGCCTTTACTCCTGCCAATGAAATCTTCACACCTTTTTTCAGCACTAGGAATCCATCCTCCTTAACCTGAGATGCAAATTGAGCAAATGCCTCTTGCAGGTGGCTTCGGTCCAAATAGATATCCAGATGGTCGGCATCAGCGGAGGTGATTACCGCTATATCCGGGTACAACTGCAGGAATGACCGGTCGTACTCATCTGCCTCTGCTACCAGCACCGGATTTGGACTCAGCAGCAGATTGGAGTCATAATTGCGCGAAATACCACCTAAAAAGGCGTTGCAGCCCTCACCGGACTCTGTTAGAATATGGGCTAACAATGTGCTTGTGGTGGTCTTTCCGTGCGTTCCTGCCACTGCGAGACACTTCTGTCCGCGAGCAATCTCTCCCAATGCCTGGGACCTCTTGCACACGGCGTATCCTTGTTCTTTTACATACCGCAACTCACCCATATCATGAGGAACGGCCGGGGTATAGATGACAAAAGTGTTCTCTTTATCCGAAGGAATTGCGCTGATATCATCCTCGTAGTGTATGGCAATTCCCTCACTCTCGAGCCGTGCAGTAAGTGCGGAGGGGGTTAGGTCGTAACCTGAGACGTTGTGTCCTGTACTGTGGAAGTAACGTGCAATGGCGCTCATTCCTATACCGCCTATCCCAATAAAGTAGTAGTTTTTGTATCTTTTTTCCATTCTTCTTTCCTATTTAATGAGTGAGAGCACCTCTGTTGCAATTGTTTCTGCGGCCTCCTTACGTCCCAGTTTGAGGACATTTTTCTCCAGCTTGAGGATGTGGGCACTATCTGAAAGCAGCCTTTCTGCGGTATCCATCAGTATTTCCTCCGCCATATCATCCCTGACCATCAGCGCTGCCTCTTTTTCCACCAAGGCCATCGCGTTGTGAGTCTGATGATCCTCCGTTACGTTTGGCGAAGGGACGAAGATGGTTGCTTTGCCGGCTACGCATAGTTCGGAGATTGTCCCCGCTCCTGCGCGGGAAATGACGACATCCGCTACGGCATAGGCGAGATCCATCCTCCGGATGAAATCAAAGTGCTTTACATTGGGCAGTTCGCGTTCTTTCATATATTCGGCAATGTCGCTGCTATAATATTTTCCGTTCTGCCATATTACCTGATAATCGGCATTTGCGCCCTTTTCGGCCACCCATCTCTTCATCGCCTTGTTTAGGGTGCCGCTACCGAGGCTGCCCCCAACCACAAAGATGGTCTTTTTATCCGGATTAAGCCCGTAGAAATCATATCCTTCCCTTCTTTCAGCCTCCGTAGGTGGCTTTATCTCCTTTCTGATTGGATTGCCCGTGAGGATAATCTTCTCTGCGGGGAAAAACTTCTCCATCCCATCGTAAGCTACGCATATTTTGTCCGCTTTTTTTGAGAGAATCCTGTTTGTCAATCCTGCATAGGAGTTCTGCTCCTGTATAAGACAGGGAATTTTCATTCCGGATGCGCTCCAGAGCAACGGTGCGCTGGCATATCCGCCCACCCCAACCGCTACGTCAGGTTTAAATTCCCTTATGATTGCTTTAGCCATCGAGATGCTTTTGAGGATTTTAAAAGGCAGTGCAAAATTTGCCAGGGAAAGTTTGCGTTGTAGGCCGGCTACCGGCAGACCTTTAATTTCATATCCTGCCTGGGGCACCCTTTCCATCTCCATTCTTCCTTCGGCGCCTACAAAGAGTATTTCAGCCTCAGGCACCATTCCACGTATGGCCCCTGCTATGGAGAGAGCCGGAAATATATGCCCTCCCGTACCCCCTCCGCTGATGATGATTCTTGGATTACTTTTGCTCATAATTCGTAACTTTCCGACAACATTATTTCCGATTCTTTTTCTTTTGCCTCTTCTTCCAGCTCTTTGCGCTTGATTTCATCCTGTTTGTCCAGTTTTTTACTCACGGAGAGGATAATTCCGAATGCGCCGCTAAGTACCATATATGCCGTACCGCCGTGACTTATCAGAGGCAACGTGTGGCCTGTGACCGGCATGAGGCCTACATTCACCATTATATGCAGGAAGGCCTGGGTGGCTATCAGAAATGCCAAACCCAGGACCAGGGCTCCCGGAAAGATGGTTTCGCACCGGTTTGCTATGGTGATGCACCTGAAGAGAAATATAAGATAGATCAATATGACGACAATGCCTCCCAGCAATCCGTATTCTTCCACAATAAAGGCATATATGAAGTCGGAAAAGGCCATTGACAGGGAATATCTCTGAGTGCTCTTTCCCGGACCTTTTCCAATGATTCCCCCTTCGTGTATTGCTACTTTTGCATTAATCGCCTGACGTTGACCATCCAAATGCCTCTGTCTTTCAGCAGTTGTCATGGCTGCAGCAGCCTCTTCCATCTCCTCCTTCGCATCAAAAAAGTGGACGATACGGTTAGTTGCCGTGCCGAATCGGTTGAAGACTTTAGCGACAGAACCTGTTTTTTCGCCTTCGGCGTGACTCTTATTATTGTAAAAAAGCGAGTAGATACCGAACATCACCAACACAACCAGTATCCCAATGCCTGCAGTAATACCCAAATGTTTGATGTTGACATTCATAAAAAAGAGCAGTAATATGCTGATTACACCGAACAACAGCGCTGATGAGAAACTGTTTGCCATAACCATGATGCATACTATTCCCACCGGCAGTAATATCTTGAGCAAAAAGTCTTTGTACCTGGTCAAGGAGTTCTCCCACAGCTCCAGTGCCTTTGCAATATATAGTATCAGGCCTACCTTCGCAAACTCAAAAACCTGGATTGTCCTGCCGAAGAGCCTGATGCCTCTGGCTGCCTCGTTGCGTACATCAGGTATGATGAAAAGCAAAACAAGCATCACGACCGTTATTCCAAATACCGGAAATGCCAAAAAACGGTAAAATCTCATCGGTATCAGATAGCAAACCAAAAGGGCGGCAAAACCTATGGATACCGATATGAGCTGCTCCTGAAGTATGTAGAGCTTGCTCACGCCCGCCTTGTTGGCCAGAAAAGTGCTGGAAGAGAAGACCGCCAGCAGAGAAATGATAGCCAGACAAAGTACAAGTATCCAGATGATCTTGTCTCCTTTGAGTCTTATTTTCAATCTACCCATCTCTTACTAAAGATTTTTTACGGCAGCTTTGAACTGTCTGCCCCTGTCCTCATAATTCTCAAATAGGTCAAAACTTGCGCAGCTGGGCGAAAGGAGTACGGTGTCACCCTTTTTTGCTATGGATGCAGCTATCTTTACAGCCTCCTCTGCAGAGCGTGTGTCGTGAATTTCAGCCACCTTGTCTCCAAAAAAATCGTGTATTTTGCGATTGTCCACACCGAGGCAGACTATGGCTCTAACCTTTTCCTTAATCAGATCCGCAATAGGGGAGTAGTCGTTGCCTTTATCGGTTCCTCCGAGTATCAGCACAATGGGAGTTTTGATGCTTTCCAGTGCATACCAGGTAGAGTTGACATTGGTTGCCTTGGAATCGTTGATATACATTACACCGCCTACGGAGAGCACTTTTTCCATTCTGTGTTCTACTCCTTTGAATGTTGTCAGAGCCTTCCGTATGGTACTGTTAGTGATATTCATTACTTTACCCGTAATGGCCGCTGCCATCGAGTTGTATATATTGTGTTTTCCTTGAAGCGCAAGCTCGTGAAGAAACATTTCATAACTGCTGTCGCCATATCTGACGCACATTTTGTCTCCTTCTACACAAGCTCCCTGCTCCACGATTGAGTTCTGACTGAATGGGAGTTTCTGTGCCTGGATAATGATTCGGTTGAGATGTTCTATGGTTATTTCATCGTCAGAGCAGAAGATGAAACAGTCCTCCTTTGCCATATTTCGGGTAATCCGGAATTTGGAATTGATGTAGTTCTGCATCCGGTTACCATATCTGTCGAGATGATCAGGCGTGATGTTGAGCAATACGGCTATATCCGCCTTGAATTCATACATTCCATCCAGCTGGAAGCTGCTTATTTCAAGTACATAGATATCGTGCGCCTCCGTGGCTACCTGGTATGCATAGCTTTGGCCTATATTACCGGCGAGACCTACATTAAGGCCGGCATTTTTTAGTAAATAGTATATAAGTGAAGTAGTGGTGGTCTTGCCGTTGCTGCCGGTGACGCAGATCTTCTTGGAGTTGTCATATCTGCCCGCGAACTCTATTTCCGAAATAACGGATACGCCACGGGCATTGAGTCCGATAATCAACGGCGCCGTATCCGGAATGCCGGGACTTTTTATTACTTCATCGGCAATACATATCTTCTCCATGCTATGTCCCTCCTCCTCAAATGGGATTCCATACTCCCTAAGACGTGCAGCGTGTTCTTCCTTGATTTTGCCATTGTCTGAGAGAAAGACGTCAAACCCTTTGACCTTCGCCAGAACTGCAGCTCCGGAGCCGCTCTCTCCACCGCCCAATACAACGATTCTTTTCATAGCTTACTACCTTATCTTTAATGTTACTACTGTCAATACCGCGAGTATGATCGAGATAATGATGAACCTCGCTACAACCTTCTGTTCAGGATAGACTTTCCCCGGCCATTGGATTAGCGCATCCGGATTTTCCTTTTGGAAATGGTGGTGGAGTGGTGTCATCTTGAATACTCTTACGCCGGTACCACTCTTTTTCTTTGTGTATTTGAAATAAAACCTCTGTATCACAACTGAGAGACTTTCCAGAAAGAATATTCCGCACAGCAGGGGAAGGAGCAATTCTTTCCTGACGAGAATGGCGCATACGCCTATTATGCCACCGAGAGTCAGACTGCCCGTATCTCCCATAAAGACCTGGGCAGGGTAGGAGTTGTACCACATAAATCCCAGAAGGGCCCCTACCATTGCCGAAAAGAATACGGTAATCTCAGCACTGCTCGGGATATACATTATGTTGAGATACTCGGAATAAATGACGTTACCCGAGAGGTATGCAAATATTCCGAGAGTGGCGCCTACAATGGCTGTTACTCCGGTTGCAAGGCCATCAAGCCCATCCGTGACGTTGCATCCGTTGGAACAGGCCGTTATCACCAAAATGATGAAACATATATATATGAACCATTTGAAATATTCTCCGAAGCCTCCTCCGAAAGGAGAGAGCCATCCGTAGTCAAACTCATTGTTCTTTACGAATGGAAGCGTAGTTTTGGTGCTGTTTTCCAATAAGTCGGTGTCAACGGTCACTGTTCCGGCCGGAACCGCGTTGTCGGCTACAATGATTTCTCCGGCGCTCTTTGTCACGGGAGCGACCTTTTTCTGTTCTCTGAATCCTGCCTCATTGCTGAAGCACATTATCAATCCGACAATGAGACCCAGTAGTACCTGAGATGCTATTTTATACCAACCGTTAAGGCCCTCCTTATTATTCTTGAACACTTTAATGTAGTCATCCAAAAATCCGATCGTGCCAAACCATACTGTGGTAAGGATCAATATCAGGATATTGATGTTGGTCAGGTCGCAGAATAAGAGTACCGGCACCAGTATCGATATGATAATAATGATTCCGCCCATAGTAGGGGTGCCTTTTTTCTGTAACTGGCCTTCCAGACCCAGATCGCGGATGGTTTCGCCGATTTGTTTTTTCTTAAGCCAGACAATCAGCTTACGCCCGATTATTAACGCTATCAGTATGGCGACGATGCTGGCCCCGAAGGATCTGAATGAGATATACTTCATCAGTCCGGAACCGGCGAAGTCTATGTTCGCTCTCTCAAAATATTCAAAAAGGTGATACAGCATAGGTAGAGGTTTTGTGGGTGTTCCGGTTATAGTTGTTCAAATGTTTCGGAGATAATCTCCTTGTCGTCAAAATGGTGTTTTTCTCCTCCGACAATCTGGTAGTTTTCGTGGCCTTTGCCTGCCACAAGTATGACGGCGCCCTTAGGGGCCATCATAATGGCTGTGCGGATAGCCTCTCTACGGTCGGTAATAAAGAGTGACTTGGCTTTTCCTGCGGCGGTGAGGCCGTTACGTATATCATTTATTATGGCATCGGGATCCTCGAAACGGGGATTGTCCGATGTCACAATTACTTTGTCTGCATATTTTGTGGCGATGACGCCCATTTCGGGACGTTTACTCTTATCTCTATTGCCACCGCAACCGAATACGCAAATCAACTGACGGTCTTTGGCGGTTGACCGAAGCGTTTTGAGGACATTTTCGAGTGCATCGGGAGTATGGGCGTAGTCCACGATAGCAGTAATCTCATTTCCTCCGCGAATATATTCCAGGCGACCAGCAACGGCCTTCAATAAGCTCATTCTAACCAGCACTTCATCTTTATCGGCTCCAAGAAGGATGGCCGTAGCATAGACTGCCAGCAGGTTGTATGCATTGTGCGCTCCTATAAATTGTGTCCAGAAGCGATTATTGCCGATAGCGAGCATCATTCCCTCTATACTTTCTTCCACAATTTTACAGTTGAAGTCGGCAATAGTGCGGCAGGAATATCTCTTTACAGTTGCCTTACAATTTTGCACCATTACTTCACCGTTTTTGTCATCTATATTTATGAGGGCGAAAGCATTTTTTGGCAGATTATCAAAAAGACGTTTCTTACAATGAAGATATTCGAGAAATGTATTGTGGTAATCGAGATGGTCATGAGTAAGATTGGAAAATATAGCTCCCCTGAATTGCAAACCGTAGACACGTTCCTGGTCGAGGGCGTGGGAACTCACCTCCATAAAGCAATATTCACAACCCCTTTCAGCCATAAGAGCCATCAGTTTGTTGAGGGCAATAGCATCAGGAGTGGTGTGTTCGGTTTCGAATTTTTCCTCTCCGATGTAGTTGGCTATGGTTGAAATCAGCCCGCAGTAATAACCGAGCGAGGTGAAAAGATTGTAGAGCAGTGTAGCCGTGGTAGTCTTGCCGTTGGTGCCTGTTACGCCTACAAGGTTGAATTTGGATGATGGATTGCCGTAAAAATGAGATGCAGCCAGGCCCGCCGCCTTCCTGCTGTCGGGTACCTTTATATATGTGGCATCTCCTCCCTTGTGTTCACCTTCCTGATAAATCACTGCCGATGCGCCTGCCTTGATGGCACTTTCGATATAGTCGTGTCCGTCACTCTTGCTTCCGACTGCCGCTATGAAGAGCGAGCCCGCGCTGCATTTGCGGGAGTCGAGCGTGATGTCGCGTATCTCAGTGGATATGCTGCCACTTATGTCGAGGACTTCAATCCCTTTGAGTATCTTATTCAGTTGCATATTTTTCGGCAAGATAAATTTTGACTTTTCTGTTTGATGTATCTGAACCCGGTTCGGGCTCCTGTTTTACTACAACTCCGTGTCCGGAAAAAGAGACAGAATAACCCCTGCTTTCAAGGGTGCTTATACTGTTTTTGAGTCCCATTCCCATTACATCGGGAACTCCTGAGAGCGTATCATTGACGGTGCGGTTGGGGTACTCTTTATACACGGGAAGTTCTCCCGAAGCGATCATCTGTCCGTTCCATTCGGGCGATGATGCATAAATATTATCTACAATCTCTCTTACAACAGGGCCTGCCCAAGTGCCGCCGTAAAAGTTTTTGTTTGTAAGTCCGGAGTAGACTACTGCAATAACAGTGTAGCGGGGATTTTTGTAAGGGAAAAAGCCAACGAATGTGCCTTGGTGGATTTTCCTGCCCTGGCTATCAATATAAGCCCCGTTGGTTGGAATTACCACTCGTGCAGTACCCGTCTTGCCGGCTACTTCCACCTTGCATCCGTTGAATGAATTCTTGCCTGTTCCATTCATTACAACACCTCTAAGAGCTTTATGGAGTTGTTTTGCGGTTGATTCGGAACAGATGGTCGACAGCACTTCCGGTTCAACTTTTTCAATGGTCTGACCATCTTTGAGGTATTCGCTTATCAGGTGAGGTCTTACCATCACTCCATTATTTGCAATGGCGTTGTACAATGTGATGATATGGAGCGGAGTCATCTCTACGGCATAACCTATGGAAACGGAGGCGAGGTCAATGTCACTCCAGTATCTGACTGTGTCCGAGGGGTGGGGAATAGTGGCGTTGCCTATGCCATGTATCTCTATATCGTGCTTCGTGTCGATCTTCATCGCCTTAAGTTGATCCATATAATTTTCAGGTTTAGACCCGAAATGTTCCCATACTTGAGCTCTGAATACGTTGTTTGAAGAGATCTCAAATCCTCTTTGGATAGTTATTTTGTCGTAGTTGCGCAGATATTCGTCTTCAAATGTTTTCTTTCCTATTTTGTAATAGACATATGCCGGCATCTCATCTTCCAGTTTGACTTTACCGGTTTCGAGAAGAATAGCAAGTGAAGTGAGTTTGAATACCGATCCCGGTTCACCTATTCTGCCTATGGCATAATTATATCTTTCAGAATAATTTCCATCGTGCTTTTCGAGATTGACCATAGCCTTGATTTCTCCGGTGGTCACATCCATGACTATCACTGTACCTGCCTGTAATTCTTCACTCTGCGATAATTTATTGCGCAGTGCTCTATCTGCTATGTTCTGAATATCCACATTGAGAGTGGTTCTGATATCGGTGCCATTTACCGGAGGAGTGATTGCTCTTTCGCTATCGGGAATCCATTGGTTGCCTTCGGTCCTTTTCATCGGACGAATGCCCGGTTTTCCCCTGAGTATGGAGTCGCAACTTCCTTCGAGTCCCACTTTCATTTGGTCCTGGTCCCTCTTGAGGTGTCCCAAAGTGCGATAGGCAAGACGATCATAGGGGTACTCGCGGTGATCCACCTCTTCGATGATGATACCGCCTCTTCCCGGTCCGTATTTGAGAATGGGGAAGGTTTTGACCAGTTTCATCTCCTGGTACTTGAGCAGTTGCTTGTTGATGCAGACATATCTCCTCTGCTCTTCACGTGCCGTTTCCAGAAACTTCTTGTATTCTGCCGCACTGCGATCCCTGTAAAGTTTTGCAAGCTCAACTGAGAGGGCTTCCACATTATTTTCAAAGAGCGTATCGGCTATGACATCCTTGTGCAGATCCATGTAGAGTTGATATTCCGGAATGGAAAAGGCCAGATATCGGCCGTCGTCAGAGAGAATGCTGCCTCTGTGGCTCTCTATCTCATCGTTACGCGTTACCGCGCCTACAACATCGGGTACATCCGGGATATTGACAAACTGGGTAAGTACCATTTTCACCAGCGCCCCGATTGCGATGAGGATGAAAATGACATATGCTATGCCTACTCTGCCGATATTTACTTTCATATTCTTACTCTCCTTTTACTCTTTTAGGTGGGTC
>JAGONS010000060.1 GCA_017992915.1 Bacteroidales bacterium
GGTCGCTGATAATCATCAGGTCGCCCACTTTGTAGTCAAAATTTACCCCGCCTGCGGCATTTGAGACGAAGAGATATTTGATGCCGAGCACCTTCATCACTCTTACGGGCAAAGTCACCTGTTCCATAGGATAACCTTCATAATAATGGAACCTGCCCTGCATTGCGCACACCGGTTTACCGGCAAGGGTACCAAAAATCAGATTACCCTTGTGACCTATGGCCGTAGAACGTGAAAAACGCGGTATTTCGGAATAAGGAATGATTATCGGATCCTTAATTGAATCGGCAAGCTTGCCAAGGCCGCTACCGAGAATAATACCCACTTCGGGGACAAATCTGCCGGTACGCTTTTTAAGGTAGTCGGCGGCTTCGTAAATCGCAGTCAATCTCTTATCCATCATTTCATTTTGTGTTTATAAGTTTCCAAGCCATTTGATCGGCTTTTTCCAATATGTGCTCTTCTCCTGCCACTTTGCGGCCTTCCATCAAGATATTGCCGTCACAAATTACCGAGTCAATACAGGAACTGTTGGCGGAGTAGATGAAATTGCTTTCAAAATTGATATTCGGGGTAAATGCTTCCGACCGAGTTTCCACAAGCACCAGATCGGCAAGGGCCCCCTCCTCTATCCTACCTGCATCGATACCCAATGCACGGGCACCATTGATTGTTGCCACATCCATCAGTTCATTCAAAGGGAGAGTTGTGGTGTCGCCGGTCCAGGCTTTTTGCATTAGCGACATGGTCTTCATACTTTCACGCATGTCGAGATTGTTGGAAGAAGCTGCTCCATCCGTACCGAGGCAAACATTGACTCCCGCACTCTTCAAATCACCATATCTGAACCTAAAGCCCGAAGCGAGTTTCAGGTTAGAGTTGACATTGTGAACTGCCGTGACGCCACGTTTTGCAAAAATCTCGATGTCTTCATCATCAAGCCAGAGTGCATGAGCTGCGATAACATTGGCATCGAGAATACCGAGAGAGTCGTAAAAAGCCACAGGGCTTTTACCATGTTTTTTCTTATCTTCAAGTACCTCCCGCTCTGTCTCCGAGATATGTGTATTGAGTATCAAACCATTTTCTTTTGAAAAACCAGAAGCCCATACCATGGTATGCGGAGAAACAGTATAATCAGCATGAATGGCAACTCCGAATTTGCATCGTTTATGCCACTTTTTGGAATGGTCGTGAAGACGTATGCATTCGGATTTTTGTTTCTCTGCCTTTTCAGTATCAAAGTGATCAAGGAAAACATATGTAAGAAGACCCCTTATGCCCATTTCCTCGACAGCCTGTGCAACTTGCGGAGACATCCAGTACATATCGAGAAAACAGGTAGTGCCGCTCTTTATCATCTCGAGGATTGCAAGCTTGGCACCCCAATAGATATATTCTTTTTGAAGGTGTTTTTCTACTGCCCAAATCTTGTTGAGCCAATCCGAAAGCGGGACATCTTCGCTGATTCCACGCATCAACGACATAGCCGAATGAGTATGCATATTTACAAAACCCGGAATGACACTTTTCCCGGTGCAGTCGATTTCTCTCTTCGCATTTACGGGAATCGAGTCCGCTACGACCGCAATCCTATTGCCTTTAATGAGGATATCCTTTTGTTTACCCTTCAATGCAACCTGCTTAAGCAAAATCGTACTCATATAATTTAATATCTAAAATTGAACAAAATTAACAAAAAAGATCCATATTGTCACAATTATAATGGTATTTTTTGCTATATATCACAAATAATAGGGCAATAAGTTACAAATTGTAATGAAAAGCATATTTTAATATGATTTTTTAATTAATATTGATATTTTGGATTATAATTCATAACTTTGCAGGATAAACTTTGAACTTGATGATCACAAAACAACTGATTTCACCCAAAAGTATTGTCGTTGTAGGAGGCAGTGAAGATATACACAAGCCCGGAGGAGCCATTCTCGAAAACCTCCTTTCTACACGGTTTCAAGGGAACATTTACGTAGTCAACCCCAAAGCTTCAGGAGAAATCCGCGGCTGCAGGACATTCCTAACCATTGATGGTATTCCGGAAGTTGACCTTGCAATTCTTGCCATACCGGCTAAGTTGTGTGTGGAAGTGGTTGAAAATCTTTGCTACAAGAAAAATTGTGGTGCCATCATTATAATTTCCGCAGGATTTGCCGAGGACGGCAAAGAGGGAGCGGAATACGAACACAGGATTGTTGCCATGGCTAACGATGTCGGAGCCGCACTTATAGGCCCAAATTGTGTTGGAGTGATAACTCCCGCATATACAGGAGTATTCACAAAACCCATCCCTAGCCTATCCCCCAGTGGAATTGATTTTGTTTCGGGGTCAGGGGCTACTATCGTATTCATCCTCGAGCTCGCAATACAACTCGGACTGAAGTTCTCCTCTATTTTTTCCATTGGCAATTCCGCTCAGATCGGAGTTGAGGATATGCTTGAGTACTTCGACCAATCCTATGTGCACGGAAAAAGCTCACCGGTAAAAATGCTTTATATCGAAAGCATCAATGATCCCAAGAAGTTTCTCAAACATGCATACTCGCTTTACCGCAAGGGTGCAAGGGTGGTAGCGATCAAATCAGGATACAGTGAGGCCGGCTCTCGTGCCGCATCCTCACATACCGGTGCGATGGCCTCTCCGGATAAGGCGGTAAGCGCACTCTTCCGTAAGGCTGGCGTCATCAGATGCTATAGTCGCACGGAACTTGTAACTACGGCTGCGATATTGATGTTCAATGCAGTCAAAGGGCGTAAGATGGCTATCATCACCCATGCCGGTGGCCCTGCCGTGATGCTTACGGATGTACTATCTTCCAATGATATAGAGATTCCGAATTTTGAGGGAGCGAAGGCTCAAGCACTTCTCAGTGAACTATACCCCGGCTCTTCCGTCTCCAACCCCATTGACTTTCTTGCTACCGGTACTGCGGCCCAACTCGGTAAGATTATCGATGCCTGTGAGAATGATTTTGACGTAGATAGTATGGCAGTTATATTCGGTAATCCGGGCCTTGTTTCAAGTGACGACGCATATGATACGATACTGGATAAGCAGAAGGTTTGCAAAAAGCCCATATTCCCAATCCTGACCTCCGTAGTCAATGCAAAAGATGAGATAGAGCAGTTCAAAAGCAAAGGTGGCATAACATTCCCTGAAGAAGTGATATTCGGCTCCTGCTTCGCAAAAATAGTGAACATACCAGAACCCATTTTCTGCAACGAGCACCCCCCTGTCGACAAGGAGAAAATTCGTAGGATCATCGACCACAGCAGCAATGGCTATCTCTCACCGGAGAAGACACAGGAAATCTTGGATGCTGCAGGCATTAACAGAGTCAAGGAATTGGTGGTATCCACTTATCCGGAGGCTATCGAAGCGGCAAGGGAGATAGGTTGGCCACTGGTTATGAAGGTGGTAGGCCCGGTGCATAAGAGCGATGTCGGAGGAGTAGTACTCAACATCTGCGACGATCACACACTCGAAATGGAGTACAAAAGCATGATGCGAATCGACGGTTGCGTCGGAGTGCTGCTCCAGCCGATGATCAGCGGCACCCAACTCTTTGTGGGCGCAAAAAGAGAAGATAAGTTCGGCCATCTGGTGATGTGCGGTCTTGGAGGCATCTATATAGAGGTGCTAAAAGATATTTCTTATGGCATCTCCCCTATCTCTGCAGTTGAAGCAGAGGAGATGATCCGCCACCTGCGCAGCTACAAATTGATTGAAGGAGTACGCGGTCAGGAGGGGGTCAATGAAGCAATATTCAACGAGACTATCCGCCGAGTCTCCGCACTCTGCAGTTGTGCTCCGGAGATATTTGAAATGGATATAAATCCTCTTATGGGCAACCAAAAGAGCGTTACTGCCGTGGATGCGAGGATCAGGATAGAAAAATAACAGTTTATGTTTAAAAGAATCGGAAACTGGTACCGTGCTCAGAGCAACACCACAAAGGCGCTTATATGGATAGGAATTCTTTGCCTGATTGGCATTGCATTCAGGTGGAGTTCAATCGTTGAGGGCGTTACCAAGGGATTCAATTTTTATTCAGGCAAATAATTATTTAAAAACCAATAAAACTAAAAGTATATGGCAATCAAAGGAGCTATCACGGTTGATACCGAGAAATGCAAAGGATGCGGAGTATGCATCCCTAATTGTCCAACCGGTACTATCGCCCTATCTAAAGAGGTAAATAGTAAAGGTTACAACTATCTATATATGGCTAATCCGGAAAACTGTACCGGCTGCACTAATTGTGCTACCGTCTGCCCGGACGCCGTAATCACGGTTTATCGTGTCAAAATCTAAAATTACAGATATGGCAGAAAAGATCTTAATGAAAGGAAACGAAGCCATCGCATACGCTGCAATAAACTGCGGTTGTGACGGCTATTTCGGCTATCCCATTACACCCCAATCGGAGGTAATGGAGACGCTGATGAGTGAAAAACCCTGGGAGACCACAGGTATGGTCGTACTCCAGGCTGAGAGTGAAACATCTTCGATCAATATGGTCTATGGCGGAGCCTGCTGCGGCAAAAAGGTTATGACCTCCTCCAGCAGTCCCGGCATAAGCCTTATGTGCGAAGGCCTCAGCTACCTCGCAGGCTGCGAACTTCCCTGTCTCGTAGTCAATGTGATGCGTGGAGGCCCTGGTCTGGGCACAATCCAGCCTAGCCAGAGTGACTATTTCCAAGCCACAAAGGGTGGTGGTCACGGTGACTACAGGACTATTGTCCTCGCCCCCGCTTCCGTACAGGATATGTATGACTATGTTGATTTATCATTTGAACTCGCATTTAAATACCGTAACCCCGTTATGATTCTCGGTGACGGTGTAGTAGGACAGATGATGGAAAAGGTGGAACTTCGTCCTGCAAAGCCTCGCCGCACCGATGAGGAAATAAGGGCCCTTTGCGACTCCTGGGCGACATTGGGTAAGCCTACCTCCAGGCGCGGGAACATCGTAACATCACTGGCCCTTGAGGCAGATGTAATGGAGCGTCATAACATACATCTCCAAAATAAATATGCAACTGTTGAGGCAAAAGAGGCCCGATTCGAGACTTATAAGACAGATGATGCCGACTATCTGATCGTTGCTTTCGGCTGTATGTCCCGTATATGCGAAAATGTAGTGGAACTTGCACGCCAAAATGGCATCAAACTCGGCGTACTGCGCCCTATAACACTCTATCCCTACCCTACAAAGGCTCTTGATGCACTTGTACCCCAGATGAAAAGCATAATGTCCGTAGAGCTCAACTCAGGACAGATGGTGGAAGATGTGCGCATGATTGCCAATGGCCGCGTGCCCGTACACTTCTACGGCCGTCAGGGAGGTGCCATTCCCTCTCCCGAAGAGATTTATGAAGCATTTATCAAAACCATAAAAAAATAGCGACTATGGAGATCAATGATATTATAAAACCTGAAAACAAGGTTTACGGTAAGACTCCCGTACTGAAAGATGCGGTGATGCACTATTGCCCGGGCTGCTCCCATGGCACTGTACACAAGATTATTGCGGAAGTCATTGAGGAGATGGGCATCCAGGACAAGACCATAGGCATTTCGCCTGTCGGCTGCTCCGTATTCGCCTACAACTATCTTGACATCGACTGGCAGCAGGCCGCACACGGACGCGCTCCCGCTCTGGCAACCGCCACCAAACGCCTTATGCCCGACAAATATGTTTTCACATATCAGGGCGACGGTGACTTGGCATCAATAGGTACTGCAGAAATTTTGCACGCATGCAACCGTGGAGAAAACATCGTTGTTATATTTATCAACAATGCGATCTACGGTATGACAGGAGGCCAAATGGCCCCAACTACCCTGCTAGGACAGGTTACAGCTACTACTCCTTACGGACGTGACGCCAAACTTAACGGCTATCCCCTGAAAATAACTGAGCTTATAGCTCAACTTGAGGGCACCTGCTACGTTACCAGACAATCCGTACAGAATCCCGGAGCAGTACGCAAGGCCAAAAGAGCAATCCGCAAAGCCTTCGAAAACTCGATGATGGAGAAAGGCACATCATTTGTCGAGGTGGTTAGCACCTGCAATTCCGGCTGGAAAACATCACCCGTCGCAGCAAACAAATGGATGGAGGAGAATATGTTCCCTGAGTATCCTCTCGGAGACATGAAGGACCGTTAAGACCCTCTTTATTAGTGTGAACAAAAAAAACAGAGAAATATGAAAGAAGAGATTA
>JAGONS010000009.1 GCA_017992915.1 Bacteroidales bacterium
AATTCATCAAAGTTTCCATTACAATATGAGCCCCAGGACCCCTGTCATATATATCGCCCACTATATGGAGAGAATCTATTACCAGACGCTGAATCACATCACAGAGAGTGATAATAAAATCGTCGGCTCTGTCAAGTTCGATAATGTTGGAAAGGATATTATTGAGATAAGCCTGCTTATTGGGGTCTGAGAGAGATTCGTGCATCAACTCCTCTATGATATAGGAATACTTTGGGGGTAGCGCTTTGCGAACCTTCGAACGTGTATACTTGACAGAGACTCTCTGGCACATTTTCACCAGTTGTATAAGGGTGACCAAGTACCATTCGTCAATATTGTCCTCCCTCGATTTGACAATCGCAAGTCTTTCTTCCGGATAACATATCAAGGTGCACAAGTCCCGTTTCACGCTCTCGCGCAATGTATCCCCGAACTCATCGTTAATCTTGCGTTCTATGGAACCTGAAGCATTCTTCAAAACATGGCGGAACGCCTCATATTCACCGTGAATATCGGTCAGGAAGTGTTCCGTACCCTTAGGAAGATTGAGTATTGCCTGGAGATTCATAATCTCCGTGCAGGCTTCTGTTATCGTCGGAAAACTTTTCGACAACAGTTTCAGATATCTGAGTTCATTCTCATCAAATGAGGCGTCGGGTCTATTCATTATTGTAGCATTAAGGTTAAGTTAAAATAATGCGGTGTCAGATTTTTTCATTACAAATGGCTATTACACGTTCACGACGCACATCAGCTTCAGCTGCAATCGAAGCCGCCTCTGCCAGAAGGGCATCAGCCGCAGCACGGTCTTTTAATCCGGCGGCGTTGATTTTGACATTGAGCCAGGCTCCATGTATTGCCGACCAGATGGCCAGAGCTCCTACACCGGCATCTGACACGGAGTTAGGGTTGCCTTCAAAAGCCATTGCATCCAGAAGATCAAATGCAGAGAAGGCCTTTTTCATCGTCTCCAGAGGTACACGCGTAGCATAAAGAGTAGCATCCTGAATAGCTGCAGTGCGGATAGCTTTCTCTTCATCAGAACCCTTAGGCAGGCCAAACGCCTCCATTATACGGTTGAATGCATTTGTGTCCTCATCCACCAAATGGAGCATCTGCTCTACAATCAGCTCGCCCCGCTCCGCCCAAATCGAAAACTTCTCCCAATCTGCATCCCAACCCGGCTTATGGGAAGAGAGGTTGGCCACCATTGTACCTAGTGCCGCACCTAAAGCACCCATATAGGCTGAAACCGAACCGCCGCCCGGAGCAGGAGATTCACTCGCCGTCTCGAATGCAAAACCTGAGCACGTCATATTCACCAATTTGCGGGGAGCACCTGCCGCCTCCGCATCTTCCATCAGGTATTCTATTACCTTTTCGCGAGGATTGAAGGGCTTTAGGTCATCCAAACCCATTGATTTTACTGCAATCTTGATAATCTCATCCTCGGAAATCCCCAGGCTGCGTTGTTGTTTTTTAAGATAATACTTGCCTGCATCGATAAGCACCTTTTTTGGTATAAGACCCACTATTTCGGAGCCTGTCACGCGGATACCCCGGCTTTGTGCCGACCTGCATACTTCATCAAATGCCACGTGAACCGGGGTCAGCGAGATATCAGTCACATTCATCGATACTTGTGCTATACCATACTCTTCGATGTACCATCCAATTGCCTTACAGCCCTTGAGAGTACCGGGGATCCAGACCTCTTTGCCGTTTTCATCTCTTACCACCTTACCCGTAATCGGGTCGCCCTTACGCTTTTTTCTTCCTTTTTCCCGCACGTCAAAAGCAATGGCATTTGCACGACGGGTAGAGGTAGTGTTGAGATTGTAGTTGATTGCCACAAGTATATTGCGCGCTCCAATCATCGTACAGCCGGTGTGTGCTACTCTATCATTGAATACGGTAGGACCAAAATCAGGTTTCCAATTAGGGTCTTTAAATTTATCGGCGATACCCTCGTATTCACCGGCACGACAATTTGCAAGATTGCGCCTTTCCGGACGGAATGCAGCATTCTCGTAGCAATATACCGGAATTCCGAGCTCATCTCCCACTCTTTTGGCGAGCTCACGTGCCAGTTGGGCACACTCATCCATGGTGATATTTGCAATCGGAACGAGAGGGCACACGTCAGTAGCACCCATACGGGGGTGTTCACCGTGGTGATGACGCATATCTATCACCTCTCCGGCCTTTTTTATTGCCTGAAAAGCCGCCTCGACAACTGCCTCAGGGGTGCCTACAAAGGTGACTACCGTACGATTGGTGGCTGCGCCCGGGTCCACATCAAGGAGATTGACTCCATCTATTTTCTCAATTTCGGCCGTAATCTGGCCAATTACCTGCATATCGCGTCCTTCGCTGAAATTGGGAACGCATTCGATGATTTTACGTGTCATTATTAGTTTTAAATGTTATTATTCGTTCGTTAGTATTCGTAGTCATTCATCACCATCTTTATCTGAGGATCTATTTCCGCCCTAAGTGCCTTGGGATTGAGTTCAAAGTAATGGTAAGGATAGAGAACTGCCGGTTTAATGGTGTTGGCCGCCCTTACAAACTCTGCGTCAGGCATTGTGTAGGGAAGATTTTTGGGGAGAAATGCAATGTCGATCTCTTTGAGAGTTTTCATAAATGGAATGAATTCAGTATCGCCCGCAAAGTAGATCTTGAAACCGCCTAAATCCAGAATATAACCGTTACCGACTCCTTCGGGGTGGAAAGGCTGGTCCTGATCATTCAGGTTGTGGATATTATAGGCAGGGACAGCGGTGATTTTAACGCCATCGAGAGTGCAGCTTTCGCCATTCTGCAGCACCTGATAATTATAATGTTTTCTGGGCACCACGGGAGGAACAACCAGTATGGTGTGGTCTTGTACAATATGTACGAGGGCCTCCTCATCATAGTGGTCATAATGGTCGTGTGTGATCAGAATGTAGTCTGCAGGAGTCTTGTCCTCAAAAGAGCAGACATCGCAATAGGGATCAAGGTACCAATTCTTGCCATTAATGGTGAAATGTACTGCGGCGTGGCCGAAGAGTTCAATCTGCAGCTCGCCTAATGGTGTGTTGTAGCTCTTCATAATGGTATTTTTTATTTATTATATAATAATTTTTCCGTCAAGTATCAGATTTTCCACCAGCGGAGTAGAAACTGCATAAGGGATGAATTCCAGCGAAGGTATCGGCTTGGTGATTATCAGTGAGGCCGCCTTACCGATGGTGATGCTGCCATGCGTTACTCCCAACCCCATTGCGAATGCGCTGTTGAGTGTGGAAGCATTTATTACCTCTTCCGGGGTCATCTTCATTTTCATACAGGCCAGAGCCATAATAAACTTCATATCTCCGCAGGGACAGGACCCCGGATTGTAATTGGTGGCAAGTGCCACCGGAATATCATACTGCAGCATTCTGCGAGCATCCGGATACTCCATATCGAGGAAAAAAGTAGCCCCCGGTAATAGATTTGCTATTGTCTCCGACTTCTCCAGAACCTCAAATTGAGCGTCACCGGCATATTCAAGGTGAGAAACCGAAGCGGCATCATATTTCACTCCAAGCTCCACACCACCTGAACAACTCATCTGATTGGCGTGTACCGTAGCCTTGAGGCCATACCTACTTCCGGCTGCAAGTATCCTGTCACTCTCCTCTTTGGAGAAGAATCCCTCTTCGCAAAAGACATCTATGTACTCGGCAAGTCCTTCAGCTGCTATGGCAGGTATCATCTCGTTGATTATTTCTCTGACATATCCTTCGTGATCGTCACGGAACCTCTCCGGAAAAGCGTGTGCCCCCATAAAGGTAGCTTTCACCGTAAGGGGAGACTCCTCAGCAATGCGCCGTACAACCCGCAACATCTTCATCTCATCTTCCGTAGTGAGACCGTAGCCGCTCTTGATCTCTATGGCACCGGTACCGAAATACATAACCTCTTCCACCCGCACCATTGCTTGACGGAAAAGTTCCTCTTCGGACGTCTCGTGAAGCAAACGGGCAGAATTGAGAATACCGCCACCCCGGGCAGCTATCTCCTGATAGGAAAGACCACGAATCTTATCTATAAACTCAATTTCTCGACTACCGGCATAGACCAGATGGGTGTGGCAATCGCAGAAAGCCGGCAGAACCATCCTGCCTGCGGCATCAATCACCTCATTGGCATTTCGAGCAAAGTCCTGGGAGAGCTCCGACATAGGACCGAAAGCAGATATCTTTCCTTTTTCTGCAAGCAGAAAAGCATTATTCATTACCGGCAGGACATCCATCTGCGTACCTCGGAGCGGAGAAGGAGTCTCCTCCCTCACCTGCACCAACTTTCCTATATTTACAATCAGCAAAGATGACATAACGGGAATTATTTCTGGTTTCTCAAGAAAAGGATCGAGCGTCTTATATGGTGGTACATCACCTCATCTTCATCGATAAAAGGCACGGCATCGCGGTACTCGGCAACGAACTCCTCCAGTATGGGTGAGGTGCGAAGCGGCCTTCGGAACTCCAATGCCTGTGCTGCATTCATCAGTTCGATAGCCAGCAGAGACTCGACATTTTGTATCACTTTGACACACTTGGTAGCAGCATTGGCTCCCATGCTGACGTGGTCCTCCTGACCCTGCGAGGAGTCTATGGTATCTACGGATGCGGGAGTACAGAGTTGTTTGTTCTGGCTCACAATGGATGCAGCCGTATAATGAGGTATCATAAATCCGGAGTTGAGACCGGGATGTGCTATGAGGAAAGAGGGAAGTCCTCTCTTACCGGAGATCAGCTGGTAGGTTCTCCTTTCTGAGATGCTACCCAATTCAGCCATCGCTATGGCGAGGAAGTCGAGGTTGATCGCGAGTGGCTGTCCGTGGAAGTTGCCCGCAGAGATTATCAAATCCTCATCCGGAAGGATGGTAGGGTTGTCGGTGGCTGAGTTGAGCTCGGTGATAAAGACTCCTTCGATATGTGAAAGGGCATCTTTGGTGGCTCCGTGTACCTGTGGCACACATCTGAAAGAATAGGGGTCCTGGACATGTTCTTTGGGACGACTGATAATTTCGCTCCCTTCTAAATAGATGTTTATCATCTCAGCAGTTGTTATCTGCCCCGAATGTGGTCTGATTTCGTGTACTCCGGGAGTAAATGGCTCAATTCTGCCGTCAAAAGCATCAATTGAAAGAGCGGCAATCTTGTCGGCCAGCGAAGAGAGTCTCTTTGCGTGAAAGAGCGACCAGAGTGCATGCGCCAACATGAACTGGGTGCCGTTTAGCAAAGCCAATCCCTCTTTGGATGAGAGTTTGAGCGGCTTCCAGCCGAAAATGGTTTCCAGCTCTTCGCCGGAATATCTTTCGCCGCGATAATCAAAATCCCCCATACCCAGCAACGGAAGAGACATATTGGCCAGCGGTGCAAGGTCGCCGGAAGCACCGAGAGAACCCTGGCTATAAACCACCGGTGTTACCCCATGATTGAAAAAGTCGACTAGACGCTGTACCGTCTCCAGTCTGACCCCTGAATAACCGTACGAGAGAGATTTAACCTTTAACGCCAGCATCAATCGCACAATATCTTCTTTCACTTCATCACCTGTGCCGCAGGCATGCGACATAACGAGGTTTTCCTGAAGTTTGGAGAGATCGGCAGCACCTACTGCCACATTGCAGAGGGATCCGAAGCCGGTGGTGATGCCATATATCGGCTCAACCTGATTTTCCATCCTCTTGTCAAGGTAATCACGACACTTTGTGATACGTTCCATAGCCTCATGGCCCAGTTCGATTCGGCAGTCCGGCTCCAGCAATGTCCTTACATCTGAGAGGCAGTGAATTTTCTCATCTATATAAAAGGTATGCATATATGTTATGATTTGCTTTAGTTGTCCATTCGCAAACTACAATTATAAGATTTTTTTCCATAATAATCTACAGTTCATTAAAAAAAGCCGGTTTAAACCGGCTTTTTTTAATTCAGGAATCATCCCTGATCAGATTACGGCTATTAATAACCGGGATTCTGATAAATATCAGGGTTAGAGTTAATCTCATCAATACCTATTGGAAGAATAGCTCTGAAGAATGTTCTGTCAATGGTCTTGTCACGATACTGTGAAGTAGTACCGAAACCCCATGCATCATCCTCAAATGTCACCTTTTTATTCAAGCGCATCTGTTCGAAGAAGAGTTTACCCTCTGTAAGAAGTTCCCTTCTGTACTCATTGTAAACAGCATCTTCATTTATAGTTGAAGCTGTCCAGGCAGCTCTGTCGGGGTCACGTCTTGAAATAGCATTGAGATAGTTTGCGGCAGCGGCCTTGTCGCTCTTGAGAGCACACTCGGCAGCAAGAAGGTAAACTTCCGAGAGACGGATAACCTTGATGTTTACTGCGGTATACGTACTCTTGCCGTCACCGGCCAGAGTAGGAGAACCCAGATACTTGTAGCAGCAGTCATCCCAGTCGCTTCGTGCCTCTTGGCCTTTCATGTGGTCAAAAGTCATGATACCCCAACGGATATCATTCTCACCCATTATGTTTTTCCAGTATGTACTGGCCAGGAAGTAGCCATATGCACTATTATGGGCATGTTCCCTGCGACTGTAGCGTACTCCAAGGGAGCTGGCACCAAGGTCACCCTCATTGGGATACATTGCAAATTCGAAGATGGATTCGCTACCGAACTGTGATTTCCAGGAAGCTACCCAATTTGCGGGGGTGTAGAGTGTATAGGCTTTACTGTCGATGATATTCTTGAAACAGGTCAGTGCTGATGAGAAGTTATCCATATACATATAGACCTTGCCGAGTATTGCCTGATTGGCGTAGTAGTTGACATAACCATTTGACTTACTCTTTGAAATGAGCGGAGCAGCTTTAGTAAGGTCAGCAACTATCTGGTCATACACCTTCTTCACAGGATCTCGCTGAGGTTTTGCACTGGCATCAACCGGAGCTGTCACAACGGGAATACCATGCGATGCGCCACCGTCCATATTGTAGGGCTTACCATAGAGACGAACCAGATCAAAATGGATCAAAGCACGAAGTGTCAAGGCCTGACCGAGCATATCGTCAAGACCGGTAGTGCCCTCCTCTTTGAGAGTCTCAATGCCTTGGATAATATTGTTGGCCTGGAGAAGGCAATCATATCCCCTGATCCAGAAACCAATCTGTGAACCACCTTCAACCCTGTGGGCAAAGTAGTACATATTATCATCAAAACCGGCAGTATAGATGGTGAGGTCACCCCCCTTGGTATCACCATAAAGTACAAAGTTACGGCCGTAATAATTGGAAGATGTCATCTTGTTCATTAGACCGTTGATCATTACCTGAGCGTCAGCAGCACTGGTTATGCTGGTGGAGGAGTCTGCCTGGTTGGTGGGGGTCACATCCAAAAAGCCTTCGCAGGAAGAAATCGCCAGGACGCAGATCAATGAAAGTATGATAGTTATTTTTTTCATATTCTTAAACAATTATTTTCATTAGAAACTGATTTCCAAACCGAATGTGTAGGTCTTTCCGATAGGTGTCTCCCAACCTCTTGTACCGTAATGGTTGACCTCGGGGTCAGCAATTTTGTACTTGGAGAAAGTGAGAAGGTTACCACCATTGAAATATACGCGCGCACTGCTCAAGCCAACCTTGCTGATCCAATTGTTAGGGAGTCTGTAGCCCAGCGTAATGGTCTTGAGTCTGAGGAACGACGCATTGTGGAGGTGACGGGTACTCTTTTGCATCGAGTCGGTAGGGTCGGTACCGAGAATCTTGGGCTCCGTACCATCAGTATTGTAGTCAGTCCACATATTTTCGAAATAGAGCTGACCGCGGATACGGTTCCAGTAGTAACCGTCATCGGCCATGTCTTTCCAGGCACCGTCATAGAGATGTCCACCCAGTTTGTAGATAAAGTTAAGGCCAAATGTCAGACCCTTCCATTCCAGATCGGTATTGATACCGCCATATGCGAAAGGAATAGCATTACCTATTACGATCTCGTCAGCATCGGAGAAGTTATAAACCACATTGCGACCGTTAAGCTTCGTATCGGAATTATCATTATTTGAATACCAGATATTGAGACCTGTTGCTTTCTCAACACCTGCCCATTCATATCCCCAGAATGCGAGAGTGGACTCGCCTTCGCGATAGATGAATTTTGCACGATAGTCACTTCCTGTGGGATCGTACCAGATAATGTCTTCACCGTCATAGAGCTCAACCACTTTTGATTTGAGGAATGTGGCATTAAGGCCTGCGCTCCATCTGAAGTCGGAATTCCTGATGATATCGCCATTAAGTTCCACTTCCCAGCCATTGTTATTGATTGAACCGATATTCTTGAGGGTAGAACCGAAACCTGTCACATAAGAGATGGGAACATCCTGGAGCAGGTCTTTGGAGTCACGATTGAAGAACTCTACCGTACCATTCAATCTGTTATCAAACAGACCGAACTCCAATGCAAAGTTCATTGTGTAACTGGTCTCCCAGGAGAGGTTTGCGTCAGCAGCATTTGCAAGTGCTCCGCCGGGCTTAGTCATATAAGGATAACCATATGCAGCGAGAGAACGCCAGCCGTAGTTGCTTGAAGGAAGTGTACCGTTGACACCGTATGAAGCTCTGAGACGTAAGTTGCTAACCACATCCTGATCCTGCATGAATGCCTCATTGCTGATGCGCCATGAAGCTGCTACCGACCAGAAGTTACCCCAGCGTGCAGAAGCACCGAGTCTTGAGGAACCGTCGCGACGGAATGATGCAGAAGCATAGTATCTGTTATCGTAGTTGTATTCGGCACGTGAAAGGATTGACATCATTGAATTGCCCCAAGCATATGCGTTGGAGTCCTTGGTACCTGCCGTATAAACGGTAGTAAGCGAACTTGTGGATAGGTCATTACCCGTAGCGCGAATATACTCGGTCCAGTTACGCTCCGCCTCAAAGCCCAGAAGTGCGCTAACACTGTGTTTGCCAAACTCTTTTGCAAAATTCAGCGTGGATGATGAAACGAGCTTGGTGTAGTCGGTCATCATTTCGGAAACCGAACCATTTACAGAAGAGCCACTGAAGTGCTGTGCGCTGTAGTAGATATGGTCTCTAACCCTGGTATCATCATAAGAGAATACGGTGCGGAAGTTGAGCCAGTCAGTGAATTTAACTGTAGCTGTTTCGCTGATTGCAAGTTTCAGAGTCTTTGTAGAGTTGTCCCAGTAGTCGTTATACTATATATTATTCTGGGCAAGAGATTGGTAACGTGCAGTCCATGGTCCGCCTGTCTTGTAATCATCCGGCCAATAAACAGGCCACAAAAGGTTACGGGTCTGCATGAAGTAGTTGGCAGTCGTGCTTCTCGAGTCGTTATAACCACTTTGGTCTGTGTGTGACACGCTAATATTGGTTGCCAGTTCGAAATACTTACCTACCTTCTGATTGAGATTTACACGACCGCTGAGACGGTCAAACTCATTTACATATATACGTCCCTGGTCCTTTGTATAGGAGAATGAAGTATAATATGTGCTATTTTCGGTACCACCGCTCACACTCACATCGTAAGTCTGATATACCGCCGTACGGAAATAAGCATCATCCCAGTCAAAATAGATGAGGTTGCCTTGATCGTCAACACGCTTAAGCTGTCCGTCCAAGAGAGGCTCAATCTTAATATTACCGTAACGCTCGGTATCCGGTTTGCTAAATGTATAACCGAACCTATTCCATTTGCTATTTAGCTGGCGTAGCGAATATGCACTTGCATCCTCCGGAGTTCTGCCCATGGAGGTACGATAATCCCAGAAAATCTGATAAAGCATATCCACGTTGTCCTGAGGAGAAGCAGTCTCATAGTTGTCCGTAGCCCAGCTGGGAGTTATACCCACGGATGCTTTGAAAGTTACTGTGGGACGTCCTATCTTACCTCTCTTGGTGTTGATGAGAATCACACCGTTTGCGGCACGCGAACCATAAAGGGCCGATGCGGCAGCGTCTTTAAGAACAGTGATGGATTCGATATCACTCTGGTTGAGTGTTGACATCACGTTGTTAGAGGTGTAGAGGTAATCACTCATCTGACCTGTGCTACCTGAAACAACAGGCACACCGTCAACTACATAGAGAGGAGCGTTGGAGGCATTCATAGAACCGATACCGCGAATGCGAACGGCCGAACCGGAACCCGCCTGTCCCGAAGTTGTGGTAATCTGCATACCTGCAACCTTTCCGGTAAGGGCCTGCTCAAATGAAACTGTGGGCACATCCTTGATGGACTCCTGTTTTACAACAGAAGCAGCACCCGTATACGTGCCTTTTTTGGCCGTACCATAGGCAACGACCATCACCTCTTCGAGGGCCTCGGCGTCCGGACTAAGGACTACATCGATTCTGGTCCTGCCTCCCACCGGGATTTCTGCATTCACAAAACCGATTGAAGAAACAACGAGAGTGGCATTTGAAGGAACATTGTCCAAAATATACTCTCCATTGTCAGAAGTGGCGACACCGTTCATAGTACCTTTTACAATAACGCTTGCAAAAGGAATCGGCGCACCATCCTGAGAAGAAGTTACCTTACCGGTAATTCTTGTTTGTGCAAAAGCGACATTAACTGTCAATACCGCTAGTGCAAGAAGTAAGATTTTCTTCATAGATAGTTTTTTTGTGTTTATAATTAATAGATTAAAGGGTTTGTTCTTTTCTAAGTTAGTTGAATTTTCCTGTATTTAAGCCCTAAAGTTAGGGATTAATATTCATAATGACAAAATATTTTTATTAGAGGCGTCGGAAAATAGGATAATTCAGCCTATAATTATAATTTCTATGGCAGTTAAAAAATATTAAAAAAAGTTCTTCTATTCTCAGATTTTTTTAGTTATTTTTGTGTGGTAATGAACAACCATCCCCCATTAACCTAAACCAAAGTTTAACCTTACTTAAATATCAATTAACCAACCACAAAACTAAAAATCTATGAAGAGATTGATGTTAATTGCGCTAATCGCACTAATTTGCAATGCGACGTTTGCGCAGATTAGGGTTACAGGAAAAGTAACCTCATCTCAAGATGGCTCACCAATTCCCTTCGCGAACGTTGTCGTAAAGGGCACAATGCAGGGCATAGCCACGCTTGACGACGGAACCTACGCACTTGATAGAGTTCCGGCTAATGCGACCCTTGTCTTTTCTTCCATCGGCTTCATTGACCTGGAGGTTCCGGTAGAGGGACGTGCCGTGGTCAATGCTATCCTTACACCGGACGCTGAGGCTCTGGAGGAAGTTATGGTTGTAGCCTACGGTACTGTTAAGAAGGGATCTTATTCCGGTTCCGCTACGGTTGTCGAACAAAAGACAATAAAGGATGCTCCTATCGTAAGTTTCGAGCAAGTACTTGCCGGTAAGGCTCCCGGAGTTCAGGCCGTATCAGTATCAGGCCAGCCCGGTGCCGACTCACAGATTCGCATCCGTGGGTATGGTTCATTCAACGCAGGCAATGCACCTTTGTATGTTATCGATGGTGTTCCCGCGACCAGCGGTAACTGGTCTTCCGGCAACGCATCCTCAAGCGTTATGAACTTCTTGAACCCAAGCGACATTGAGTCTTTCACCATTCTAAAGGATGCAGCAGCAGCTTCACTTTACGGCTCACGTGCATCCAACGGTGTAATCCTCATCACTACAAAAAGAGGTAGATCGGGTAAGCTTACCTCAACTTTCAAGGTAGGTACCGGATTCTCTTACTTCGCTTACAACCACCTGCCCCTTGCAACCGACGAGCAGACAGAAAAATTGCACAGGGAATCCTGGACCAACTATGGTAACGCCAACCCATCTCGATGGGCAAGTTATGGTTCACTCGATGCATATGTGAATGCAAAAGTTGCAGAGAACTATCCCGCAAAAGATGAAAGTAAGTATATATACAAGGATTGGGAGGATGTTATCTTTCGTACCGGCATTATTCAGAATTACGAGTACAGCATTTCCGGCGGTTCAGATAGATCCAAGATTTATGCCTCAGTAGGCTATACCGATCAGCAGGGTGTTGTTGTCGTTTCTTACCTCAAACGTCTCTCAACTACCATTAATGCTGAAAGTCAAATTAGCAAATGGCTAAAGATCGGTGGTAACCTACAGTATTCATGGCAGTATCAGCAAGGCCACCAGGAGGGATATGTTACCAAAGCCAACCCTATCTTCATGTGGAAGATACCCCTCAGCGAAAGATGGCCTTACGCATACAAAGAGGACGGTTCTCTCTATCTTGGGCGCTGGAACCCTTCCATGAGCACGGTAAATCCCTTGGGTTCCTGGGGCAAAGAGTACAACGACTACAACCAGAATCGACTCCTGCTCAAGGCATACGCAGAAGTAAAGTTTACTGACTGGTTGAAAGCCAAGACCATTATCAGCAACGACTGGACCAACCAGAGAGACCGTTTTGCATGGTATTACGGGCACCCCAACTTTTACGCATATTCCGATGTAGGAGGTTTCATCTCAGACCGTAACCGTAATATCAGCCGCCTGGTAAGTTCTACAACCGTTAACTTCGACAAAACCTGGGGCAAACATCACGTGAGCGCGATGGTTGGATGGGAGGCAGAGCAGGAGACATACTTCTATCTTGGTCTTGCAAAGATTGATTTCTCTCACCTCGGTGCCACAGAATCCATCCTTGCTACAGGATTTGACAACGGTCGTTCCTATTCAATGGCTGATGCACTGCTTTCAGCTTTGAGCAGTGTCAGTTACGACTATGACGGCAAATATTATTTGACCGGTACATATCGCCGCGACGGTTCTTCAAGACTTTCCAAGGAAACCCGCTGGGGTAACTTCTGGTCAATATCGGGCTCGTGGAGATTCTCCAATGAAGAGTGGCTCAGGTTAGACTGGCTGAATGATGCCAAACTGCGTGCATCTTATGGTACATCAGGTACGCTTCCTTCAAACTACTATGGCTACATGGCCGTTTATGACTATACATCCTACGGTGACTTTGGTGCAAGCTACCCGGCAAACCTGGCCAACTCAGATCTTTCATGGGAAAAGAATACCAACTGGAACATCGCCCTTGATGCAACCATTTTCGACAAATTCACCTTTACTGCTGAGTATTACAACAAACTTACTACCGACCTTCTCCTTGATGCTTCAGTACCCACAACCACCGGTTTTTCAAGCACTCTTACCAATATCGGTTCAATGGTAAACAGAGGTTGGGAATTATCAGTGAATGTTGACATTCTCAAGACCCAGGATTGGGAGGTGTCGGTAGGTGCAAACTGGTCATACCTTCACAACGAAATCCTCGCACTCTCCGAAGAGGGAGAGAGCATCGTTAGCACCCCGCAAATTTGGAAAGAGGGCTACAACTTCTACCAATTCTACACAAGGAACTACCTTGGAGTATGTCCGGAGGATAACCATATGGGCAATTCACGTCTAAAAGCCGGTTATCCGATGTATGCAGAGGGTTCATTCTATGCGAAAGGTGAGACTGTTAATCAGACTGTAATACTAAAGGACGGCACTAAGATTGAGGCAGGCGGCACAATGCCTTACGACAGCTACAACTATTATCCCACTAATCGTAATAACGCAAGTTCTATGATTCTTGACGGCATTACTGCCATTCCCAAAGGATTTGGCGGTTTCAATGCAAACGTAAGATGGAAAGACCTTTCGCTTTCAATGTCATGGGCTTACAGATATGGGGCATATCTCTGGAACGAGGCGACCGAACAGATTGGCAATGACGGATACTACACATTCCACAGGAACATAGCTGCCCATCAGATTGACACTTGGTCACCTTCAAATCCCAACGGAACACAACCTCTTCGTATCGTTGGTAACAACCAGGGTGGTTACTACTACTCAAGCAAATATATTGAGAACGGTGATTTCCTAAGACTAAAAGACCTGACCCTCTCTTACAACATTCCCCGCAATATCCTCAGTAAAATCAAGATGGTAGGTGCCCGCGTATACGTATCAGGCACCAACCTGATTACATTCGCCAAATCAACTATTGATCCCGAAGTTACCGTGAACGGTTACTACTATTATGATATGCCTGCTTTGAGATCCGTTTCATTTGGTCTCGAAGTAAGTTTCTGATTATGATATTCAACCCTAAATTAATGATGATACAAATGAAAAAATTTATTTTTAGCATAGTAATTGCGGCCGGTATGGTGTTCGGGCTCTCTTCTTGCGAAGGTTTCCTCGACAGAATGCCTACCGACTCCGTCGTATCTGAGACTGCTATGGCAACGCTCTATGACGCAGGGGTTGTTGTTAACGGTCTTTACACACCACTAAAATACTACACCATGTATGGCTCCTGGTGGGCATATATGGGCGATATGAGAGCTGACAATATTTATCCCCGAGAGGTCAGCGGCACAGGTAACATATTCTACTGCCTTGAATATGAATCAGAAGCCAACACTTATTTCAGTTTTTGGAGCAACTACTACAATGTGATCATGAGGGCCAACTCCATCATCGAGAACATTGAAACTCTCCCAGCATCAGGTCCTACTGAGGTTACACAAAAAAATGACTATCTTGGACAGGCATATGCTATAAGGGCTCTTTGCTACTTTGACATTGCCCGACTATACGGATACCCCTACCTCAAGGATAAGGGAGCATCTCTCGGTGCAGTTATCCTCGAAACTGTAGCATCCCCTTCAGAGGCTAAGATTCCCAGAAAAACAGTTGCAGAGACTTATGCTCTCGTACAGAAAGATCTTGAAACTGCTGTCGGTCTTCTCTCCAAGCAGAAAAATACAGGTCATTTCAACTACTGGGCCGCAAGACTTCTCCAGGCAAGGGTACACCTATACAAGGGAGAGTATGCCAACGCATACACCTGTGCTACCGAAGTGATCAACAGTTCTCCCTACAGGCTTGCCACTAACGAAGAGTATCTCGACTATTGGGGTAAAGAGGGGCACGATGAGAGCGTACTCGAGCTTCTCGTGACTGTAGACAGCGACATTGACCCTGATGGCGGGTTCTACACAATCTATCACAATATGTGGTTTGATGACAAGAACGCCGGTGGATCGGTAATCCCCACCCTCAAATGGAGAAACCTTTTTAAGGATACTCCCAATGATGTACGCGGCCAGATGATTTCTTACGATGATAAAGTAACAGGTGCACGTCAAACCGGTGAATACTGGCTCAAAAAGTTTATCGGCAACAAGGACAGAGTTTACACATTCCGTCGTAACAACCCTCGTGTGATGCGTATCACCGAGGCTTATCTCATTGCGGCTGAAGCAGCTCTGGAGACCAACAAGGCATCTGATGCAAACAACTACCTCAACAGAATACGTAAGAGAGCTGATCCTACAGCTGCCAACGTTACAGCAACCCTCGATCTTATTCAACTTGAACGTCAGAAAGAGTTCATCGGGGAAGGTCATCGTTTCTTTGACGTAATGCGTCGTGGCGGTACCATTACCAGAGATCCCAAAGATCCTCACGAATACGCTGTAGGTAGCAACTACAAGCAATCATTCAGCTGGGATTATGAGAAAGTAGTTCTCCCGATTTCACACAACGAGAGACTCCTATATCCCGAGCTCCAGCAGAACCCCGGCTATAAAGATTAATTTTTGTAGCACTAAACACAATAAAGGGTGGCCAATTGGTCACCCTTTACCGTTATCAAATCATCAATCTTATTTCTTCACTTTCGCCTTTCGAAGAGCTCGACGAAGTTCAGCTGCTTCACGACGTTCCTGACGGCGTTGCTTCCACTGAAGAATGCGTTCTTGCCACCTGGCCTTGCGGAGAGCCTTGCGTTCGGCACGAGCAGCAGCTTTGTCTGAGTATGGAGTCCCGAGTTCCGAGTATTGAGTAGAGTATCGCGCAAGGAGTGCTCTAAATGGAGCGTGTCACGTTGCAAAGTGTCAAGCGACAAAGAATCACGTAGTAGAGCTTCCGCGTTGAGCGAGTCAAGTTCCCTACGGGCCTCTTCTTTGGCAAGATTGAGCTGGCGTTGCCTTTCGCGCTCTGCACGTGTATTGATATCGGTAACAACTTTGGTCATATGGTCATCATAATACCTGTCGGAGTAGGTATAATCCGGTCTGGTGATATCCACATACCTATCCCTATGAGACATGTAAATCGGCTGAGAGGTGATATCGAAGCGGTCTGTAGGTCGCTCCTCCCCTCTCCATTCGAAACCTTTGAGGCGCTGTTTTTCCGGTGCAAGGTCACCTACGGGGAAAGCGTCACTATTGATCTGTGTTAGGTAAATCAATCTCTCTGCATTACCCTCCTTTATGACTGCAGTCATCGATTCCGCCTCCTTGACATTGACAGTTGTGATGGTTTCTTCTTCCACCACATAGAAAATAGCATAAACACCTCCGAGAGCATCATACCTGTAGAGTTGATTTTCTCTGAAGAAACCCATCATTTCGGTACTCTTGATTTGGTTGTAGTGGAGCGTGTCCTCTTGTGTGGTAATCATCGCATTATTGAGCATACTTCCCCTGTAAAGGTTCCCCTCCTTGATCATCAGCTGCATTTCATCGGAAGTAAGCTGGTTTTTGGTCTTGTTCCAGAGTATCGGCCGGCCGAATAATTGGGCTATCGAGTCAAGTTCAGAGAAGAAAAGTGAGTCGCACCGCACCTGCAAATCAGATCTCCAGATTCTCACATTACGGTATGCAACCATGTGTTTGATTGCGGTACTGTCCGGAGGTTCAGCCATTGCTTCCTTAGTCTGAACCTGAGTACTATCAGGGATTTCGGATAACGATTTCGGAGTCTGCGCCATGGTGCTATCAGGAAGATTGGCCGGTAGTTTTCCCGTTTGAAACAGAGTGCTGTCAGGGAGTTCGGATAGCATTTCCTGAGTCCGTGCCAGAGTGCTGTCCTGAGAAATTGTCTGAGACAAATCATCCACGATGAGTGTATCCTTAATAACGATTGCAGCTGTACTGTCCGCCTGAATTGCAAGAGAGTCCTGAGAGGATTGTCCTAGTGAATCAAGTATGGGAGAAACGGCGGTAGAGTCTTTCTTGGGAATATCCGGCGGAAGTTTTCCCATTTCACGCATCTTTTTTTCCGCCTCCTGAGCACGTGCTGCAGCCTGTTTGTTGCGGAGTTCGGTCAATGCGTCGAAAAGCATATCTTTTTTTCTCCCTTTAGCCTTATCTATTGTTGCCTTCGGAATATAATTGCGCTTTACCGTATAGAAATGAAGAGTGTCGGCACCGAAAAACAAACTGTCTACAATGTTGTTTTCATTCTCACCATAATAGGCGATGGCAGGACGGTCGGTGACGGTAGCAACCGTATCACTGGTATAGATCAGTTTGTTGCCCAGAAGGGTCGTATATTCCTTTTCGTTCAGAATTTGGATATTGTTGTACATCTCCGTACGACCGGTTTCCCTGTGGTAATAAACTTCGTCGCACCACGCTTCATAATCTTCATTATTCATATAGACATCCGATGCAAAATGAATGATGCCTTTGTCATTATCATACCATCCTGCGTCGGATTTTATGAAACCGTCACCCCTCCAGGTGTAAGTATTGTGACCGAAATAGATCTTCTTCTCATCCGTCAGATAGCGCATCGTGGTGGATTTCATAAAGATGGTATCAGTATAGACCTCCACGTCCCCGTCAAATATAAAGGTATTGATTTTAGAGTCGTATATACCAACACGACTCTCTATGACCGACCCCTCCCTATTCTTCATAGCACCTCCTGTCTCATAAGTGGCGACACTGTCCTTGGTATTGTAGGCCATCCGGTTGGAACGAAGTGTATTACCATCTTTATCTACAAGTTCCACAAGCGGGCCATTAAAACGTACGATATTCTGATCAATGAGATAAATGGCAGATTCGCTGGAAAGCATCGTGCCGTCTTGTACTATTCTCACATTTCCAAAAGCTTCTACAACTTTAGCGCTAACATTCCAAATCGCGGAATCACACAATAAAAAAGTATTATTGTGAAGAAAACGTGCCGGATCCCCTAGTACCTGACGGTAGTTAATTCCAAACTCCTCGAACTGCCGCACGGAAGCGGCATCCACAAGACGAAAAATATCCTCTTCCGAAATATTGTCCTGCGCTGCGAGAGGCAGCGTACAGAGCACAAGTACGATAATATGGAGAACTTTCCTTATGAAATTCATAGACTACTTCACCCACCCTTCCCTCATGAAGTTACACTCCTTGAAGAGAGGGTCTATCACTATATAGGTACTCTTCTGCTTTTCAGAAATGAATGTATCGATAGCTGCATTGGAGTTCTTCATATTGGCATCATCAAGTAAGACATTGAAGTCTGTCTTGTAATTTGCCACATGCGAAGGAATGATCTTTTCAAGCATTATGATCTTGTAGACGGTATTGCCACTGCGACCTTCATTGTCAAGAGACTCGAAAGGTTCGGAAATATCACCTTCCTGCATATCCTTGAGTACATTATAGTCAGCCGGCTTAAGCTGATCCTTCTCGAAATATGAGGAACCCGTATATTCGTCTGCAAGCAGACCGCCGTTAGTGGCAGTTTTACGATCTTCGGAGAAGTATCTTGCAGCATTGAAAAACGAAATGGAATCACCGAGAATCCTGGTCCTGAGTGTATCCAAGCGGTCAAATGCTTTAATGCGATCCTCTGTGGTGTAATGCGGCTTGATCAGAATATGGCGTGCATTGAACATATCACCTTCCCTGGCGATGAGCTCAATTAAGTGAAACCCGTCCGGAGTTTCCACTATCTGAGAGACCTGTCCAACCTTAAGTGACATTGCCGCATCGGAGAAAGCAGGCCAAAAGATAGATTTTGAGGCCATCCCCAGTTCCCCTCCCTTTGCATAACTGCCAGGGTCCTGCGAGTACAATCGTGCAAGTGTGGAAAACCTCTCTCCTGCCACTATTCTCTCCCTTAAATCCAGAAGTCTCTCTTTTACTTCAAGCTCTGCAGCCTCTTTGTCCGGATAAAGCACTATCTGACGGATGCGGTACTGTGTGGAAACTATGGGAAGATCCTCTTCAGGGGTTTCTTTGCAGTATTTCTCTATGTCAGAAGGCGTAAGGTTCGGAATATTGCCTGCCACCTTGCGCTGCATATCCTGGATTAGCGACTGTTCGGTAAGCATCTCTCTCCACTCCTGCCGAAGTTTATAGAGGGGCTTATTGAAATATTCCTCCATCTGTTTTTCACCGCCGAGCTGTGTCATCACTTCATTGATTCTCTGGTTAAGTGCATTCTCTACATTCGCCTCGTTTACGTCCAGGGAGTCTATTCTCGCCTGATTGAGGAAAAGTTTGGAAACAAGCATCTCCTCAAGTATCTGGCAGCGTACGTTGCGGTCAGCTGTAAAACCTCTTGCACTCATCATCTGCACTTCATTTTCCAGATCCGAGAGCATTATCATATCATTGCCGATGAGCACAATTGTCTTGTCAATCAATCCTTCCTGATAGCGTTGTGCGGAAATCTCCGTTCCGAAAAGGGAGAGGATGAAAAAGAGTGCCGTGGCAACAAAGGTATGTTTCATGTTTTTCAATAAATTTTTAGCGTTCCGTTGATATGGGCATCTTCCAGCAAGTCTTGTTCCAATTTGGTCAAAAGTTCCTGTTTTCTTTTGCCAAGAATAGTTTCGCGAATCCTCGCCACATTATATTCAAAGGGCGAAACTGCACCCGCATCCACTTTTTCTTCTATAAAAATCAAATAATTGGAGTCGTTGAACTTCATCTCGCTACTTCTTTTGGGAAGGACTTCTCTGGTACAGGTTTCAATATCGGTGCCAAGTTCTTTTGCAAGTTGAGAAAGGGGTACCCACTCCCCTCCAAAGTCGGTATAACGCTCTGCGGAAGAATAACAGAGCTCTCTGAGATCTGCCACATCCTGCTCTGAAGTAACGGTATATGCTCCTTTAATCATTTCATAGTAGGGTGAACCGGTAGAAATCCTGATAACACGCGCTTTAACCAGCGGATAGGGGAAAATGCTGCTCGAGGGGTGCTCTTCATAATATAATCGAGCCTCTTCGAGAGTCACTGTCGTGTCAAGCCTCTCCTCAACCCAGCGTTTCTCAAATCTAAAACCAAGCAAAGTGCTACGGAACTCCTCCACTTCGGCGGTGACATCGCGCTCTGCTTTTGAAAGTTGCTCCTCGGCTTTGAGCAGCAGTAAGTGATCCAGAGCCCAGGTATTTATATAGCGGCTGACCATCGCGGCGCTATCCGCAGATGATACGCCATCCGGCATCATACGTACGATATCACTCTCGTAAAGCACCTCATGCCCTATTCTCGCAACCCTGCGATCCTGAAGGCCCCTGCCTCTTTTTTCAATAAAAGAGCATCCGGCTACCAACAGCATCGTTATTGTTATCAGAAGTACTTTCTGCATGGCGGTCTATCTGGAGTAGTTAGGGGATTCGCGGGTAATGGTCACATCGTGAGGGTGGCTTTCTACCATTCCGGCATGCGTAATCTTGACGAATTTAGCCTTGCGCAGTTCCTCGAGATTGGCTGCGCCACAGTAGCCCATACCTGCCCTCAAACCTCCGATCAATTGATAGATAACCTCAGCAAGAGTACCTTTATAAGGCACCTGAGCCACAATTCCTTCAGGTACGAGTTTCTTGATATCTTCTTCCATATCCTGAAAATATCTATCCTTGGAGCCCTTTTGCATAGCCTCGAGCGAACCCATGCCACGATACGATTTGAACTTGCGGCCATTAAGAATGATTGCCTCTCCGGGAGACTCCTCGACACCCGCGAAGAGCGATCCTGCCATAATGGTGTTGGCACCGGCTGCAAGTGCTTTAACAATATCACCGGAATAACGGATGCCTCCGTCTGCGATGATGGGGATGCCACTCCCCTTTAGGGCTGCTGCGGTATTCATCACCGCGGCAAACTGGGGCACTCCGATGCCGGCAATTATGCGGGTGGTGCAAATGGAACCGGGACCGATACCCACCTTAACTCCGTCAACTCCACACTCTTTGAGGGCAAGCGCAGCCTCACCGGTAGCAATGTTGCCGGCTACTATCTGCAAATGAGGGAAAGCCTCGCGAATCTTTTTGATAGTCTGTAACACGAACAGAGAGTGTCCGTGCGCCGTATCGAGCACTACCGCGTCTATATCCACAGATACGAGTTTCTCCACATCTTCCAGGCTGTGGCTGTTGATGCCCACGGCAGCTACTGCGAGCAAACGTCCTCGGGAATCTTTGCTGGCGGTGGGATTCTTCTTTATCTTCATTATGTCGCGATATGTAATCAGACCCACCAGGCGGTTGTTCTCATCAACCACAGGCAGTTTTTCGATGCGGTATTTGCTAAGCATCTCGGTAGCCTGGGGAATATCGATTGCCGGACCCGCTGTAATTAAGTTTTCAGAAGTCATCACCTCGGAGATGGGGGTTTTGTAGTTCTCCTGGAAACGGAGGTCCCTGTTGGTGACGATACCTATAAGATAATTCTGATCATCTACCACCGGGATGCCACCTATGCGGTTTTCAGCCATCAACTGGAGTGCATCACCCACCAAAGCATCATATTTGATGGTAATGGGATCGTATATCATGGCGTTCTCAGCACGTTTAACCTTACGTACATGCTCCATCTGCTGTTCTATAGGCATGTTTTTGTGGATAACTCCGATACCGCCTTCGCGAGCTATGGCGATGGCCATATTTGCATCGGTAACGGTATCCATCGCAGCGGAGACTATAGGGATGTGGAGAGGTATCTCTCTCGAAAAATGGGTGGTGATATCCACTTCCCTAGGCAGCACGCCGGACTCGGCAGGGATCAACAATACATCATCGTAGGCCAATCCTTCCATTATGATCTTGTCGGAAAACTGTTCCATATCGCAATTATTTTCGATTATAATCTACAAATATAACAAAAGTTCGTTTCAGAGCAATTTGCCTTGCCAACTATCTCGCTCTTCAAGCCTTTTTTCAAGCAAACGAAGCAGTTCCACGTTGCGAATCAGGCCCCAAGGGGTTGACTTTACAAACCTCGGTGGCACCTCTCCGGCAAATCTTTCGATACATATTTCCGGCCGCAGACGTTCGAGAATATCTACAAAAAAATCGAGGTATTCGCCTAGGGAAAAGGTGACGAAATCTTCCGGATGAGTCTCGAATTCCCGTTCCATACGAGTCCCCTTTATAATCTGCAGCTGATGAAATTTAAGCGAGGTCAGTGGAAGCGAATTAATCACTGAGGCACTCTCGAGCATCATATCGCGACTCTCGCCCGGGAGTCCCAGGATAAAATGCGCACAGACGTCAAGTCCGCGCTCGGCAGTCATCTTGACGGCATGGGCAGCATGTTGGAATGTGTGGCCACGATTTATTCGTTCCAGAGTAGCATCAAAGCAGGATTCAATACCATATTCCACCATAACTATATGTTCTCGCGAGAGTTCAGCAAGATAATCGAGTTTCTCCTCATCTACGCAGTCCGGACGGGTTCCTACCGCTATCCCCACCACGTCGGGATGCGAAAGAGCCTCCGCATATAGCTCTTTGAGGCGCTCAAGCGGTGCATAAGTATTGGAATATGGCTGGAAGTAGGCGATATAACTATCGGCTGTACGATATCTGCGGCGGTGAAATTCCATCCCCTCCTCCATCTGCTGCATGATGCTTTTGTCAGGTGTGCTATATGAGGGATGAAAAGCATTGTTGTCGCAATAGGTGCATCCTCCGAAGGCAATGGAGCCGTCACGGTTGGGACAGGTAAAACCTGCATCTATCACTATTTTCTGCAGTCTGCTGCCGTATTTGCTCTTATAGTATCCGACGAAAGAGTTGTATCTTTTTTTCATTTTTGCGGCCTATTCTTGCACAAAGATAAGAAAAAGAGTATTTTTGAAGTTTAAACCAATAATTTTAAACAGAATGAAACGACTCCTGATTCCGGCTATCGCAGCCTTAATGATGATCCAATCCTGTGGATCTCCCGCAGACTCTTTCCAAGAGCAGTTTGATTCCATTTCCAATGAAATTAAAGCACAATATGCTCCTGACCGCAGGGATAAGTGTTATGAACCGATACTAAAAGATGTTGATGGCCGGAAGGTCCTCTATGGCTCCACTACGGAACAGGAAGCTAAAGATGCACTGCTGGCCGCTCTATCGGAAAAAGGTCTCAATGTGCTCGATAGCATGATAGTGCTTCCCGACCCCAAACTTGAGGCAAAAATCTGGGCAGTAGTATCTCACTCGGTAGCCAATATCAGATATGAGGCTGACTACTCTTCGGAAATGGCTACGCAGCTGCTGATGGGCACACCGGTACAATTGCTTGAAAAACGCAGTTACTGGTACAGGATCGTTACTCCCGAAGGCTATCACGCCTGGGTAACTGTGGGCAGCGTACAGAGGATGGACGAGCAGGAATTAAACGCCTGGAAAGCATCCAACCGTCTGATCATAACCACTTATTACACTCTATTCCGTGAAAAGGCGGATCTCACCTCACAAGTGGTAAGCGATGGAGTATGGGGCAATATCGTGGAGAAGGTCGGAGAGCAAGGGAACTTTTTCAAGGTAAAAATTCCCAACGGCAAAATTGCATTTGTACCCAAAAAAGATGCTACATCCTTTAACAACTGGATTGCCTCACGTAAGCCTACTGCAAAAAATATTATTGCCACGGGCGAAGCCTTCCTCGGATTCCCTTATCTATGGGCAGGCACCTCCATCAAAGCTATGGACTGCAGCGGTTTTGTCAAGACCGTCCTCTTCCTCAACGGAGTAATTACCCGCAGGGATGCCAGCCAGCAGGCAAAAGTAGGTGATGATGTAAATGTTGACAACTTCCCCGGTGACCTTCAGCCCGGTGACTTGCTCTTCTTCGGCCGTAAAGCTACCGAAGAGAGAAGCGAAAGGATAACCCATGTCGGAATTTACCTCGGAGAGGGCAGATTCATCCATGCGGCCACCAACGTCCACACCAACTCTCTGATGCCCGATGCAGATGATTTCTATGACGGAACTCTGGTACGTGCAAGGCGTGTCATTAACAAGGCTGATGAGATTCCCGGCCTGGTGTCAATAGCAAAGCACCCCTGGTATTTCTAATGAATATAACAACGAAAAAGATACTACAATGAGCGACAGAAGACAATTTTTGAAGGCTGCCGGCTTGATGACCGCCGCAGCTGCATTTTGGCACCCGAGAAATCTTTTTGCTGCAAACACGGCAAAAAAGACCAAGGTTGCCACCAATAAGCTCGATCTCCAGTGGGAGAATTTCATGGGCAAAATGAAATATACTTTCACAATTTCCGGATCATCCAGGACAACGACGCCCATAGTGATCAGCCGCATCACCTGGAACGGATATGCCGGATACGGTGAAGCAGCGATGCCCCCTTACCTGGGCGAGACACAGGCCTCCGTACATGAATTTCTCAAAAAAGTGGCCGAAAATGTACTGCCTAAGTTTGACAACCCGTTCCGGATTGAAGATATAATGGTGGAAGTGGACAAACTGGCCACCAACAATACCGCTGCCAAAGCTGCCGTGGATATTGCGCTTCACGACCTTGTGGGCAACATTATGGGGCAACCCTGGTGGAAAATTTGGGGATTCAATCCCGATGACGCTCCCCACACCTGTTATACCATCGGTTACGATGCCAGTGATGACGTTGTCAACGAGAAAATAGAGGAGGCTTCCTGGACAAAAATACTGAAAGTCAAGCTCGGAATGACGGAAAAAGAGGACAAGAGAATGATCAACCTCATTAGGGCCAAGACAAACACCGTTATCTGCATTGACGCCAACCAGGGATGGAAAGATAAACACTATGCACTGGACATGGTCAACTGGCTGGCAGAGAGAAATGTCAATATGATTGAGCAGCCGATGCCCAAACTATTGATTGAAGAGACAGCCTGGCTGACTGAGCGAAGCCCTCTGCCGATAATTGCCGACGAAGCCTGTCAGCGCCTGACCGACATCCCGAAACTAAAGGGTGTATATCACGGCATCAACATCAAACTGATGAAGTGTACCGGTATGCGCGAAGCACGAGAAATGGTCTCGCTGGCAAACGCCCTCCATATGAAAATTATGGTAGGTTGCATGACTGAGACATCCGTTGCCATTTCGGCGGCAGCCCAGATCGCACCTAAAGTGGAATGGGCAGACCTTGACGGCAACTATCTCATTGCAAATGATTGCTTCGATGGAATGAAGCTGGTGGACGGACGAATTACCCTCGAGGATAAACCCGGTCTTGGTCTTACCAAGAAGCCCGGTATCATCTCTTTGTAAAAAAAAATATTAATATTACCTTTGCGGCCAAATTAAAAAGGAATATAGATATGAATCTTAGAGTAATCAAGAAAGACATAGAGTTTCTCATCGGAGATTTTGTTGAAGATTGCCTGCTTTTTGCAATGCTGCATCCCGACAAAGACCTTACAAAGGTGGAAGAACTCATAGAGAAGGCCGGCGATCTCGCTGACGGCCTCTTTTACAGAGTCAATCACCCTGACAAGAGCAGCAAAAAAGCAGTAAAAGCACATTATAAAGCAGTAGGTCACGATCTTATCAAAGGTCTGGACGGCCTTTGCGAGGAACTGTCGGCTCTTGCCAAATAGGCTTTTCCACCGGAAAGGCCTCCAATAAGCCTGTTAGACGACAACGGGGTTGACTTATGTCAGCCCCGTTGTTATTATAATCTCCATAAAAGATCGGGAGGTTCCGAAAATCAATTTAGGATTTCAAAAATCATTTCCAGAACTGCCACCATTTGCGGGTAGCAGATTTGTAGGTTTGCTTCCGTTCCCCGTCTGAATCATCCTTATCATTCTCTGTCAAGGCAGTCTCTTTCAGAAGTGCCTCCTGCTCCTTCATCTGCTGCTCAAGCTTTGCAATTATCGGTTTGAAAAAATTATGAATCGGATCACAGATCCTCATTTCTTCTTCAGTACGGGGAGTGCTGATCCTGCCATTGATACCAAGAATATCATCCGAATCAAAGTTGATGGTGAGATACCAGTTACCCTTTCCCTCCGCCGGAGTAGTATCCTCGTAAGTGTTGTCCACTTTCATAGCAGCTACAAACTGCCTCAGTCGCGCCAGATCTTCAGCTCCCATAGGCATAGGTGTAGAATATTCGTATCCACTACCTTTATGGAAGTATATGGTTGGAGGTTCAGTCGTGGCATTTACATAGTAGCAGACACGGCCATGGTAATCGGGTTGCCAGTCAAACCTGAACCTCGTCATTTTACCGGTAACGGGTATCCAGTCCTGAAAAATGCTTTCGAGAGCATCGATAAATCCGCCCTTGAAATCCCCGTAACTACCTTTTAGAGAAAGAGCCTCTCCGGAAGCATATTTTACATTGAAAGACCATTGTCCCGGCTCTTTTTTGTTGTAATAAGTATGGGCATCCGGAGTATCCATATTGTAAACGGTGAGACATTTACGAATCTTTTCAAAAATGGAGAGATCGGGAGTGAATCTCTCGTCAAAACCATATTTCGCATTGAAAAGATGCATCATAACGCCTTCATCGCTGCTACTTACCTTATAACTGATCTTATCTTCCTCTCCTATTCCGCAAGTGTAGTCAAAAGATATAATCGGGTCAACCTCACCGGGCAACTTCTCCCATTTCGCAAAGTACTCTTTGAGAGATCTGAAAGCCTCTGCACCACCACGTGGATACCTTATGATACCGGTCGCACTAACAGAAAAACCATATTCATATCTCAGATCAAAATGCCATGAACCGGCATCCAAAGTCTGAAAACTTCGCTCATAATTCCCCTTATAAGAGGTCATATTGTGCTCATCTATAATGATCTGAAGTTCAGTAAACACAGTAGGATCGGAAATTATAATACGTTTCTGGTCGGGAAAATCCTCATTTATAAGAATCTCTATCCTACCATCATCCATATAAGAGACCTGATATGAAAAACCGGAAAATTGTCTCATTCCACCCCCTACGCTATAAGAAAAATAGCGCAAAGCGCCCCTGTCATCTGCAGCAGTACCAAATAAATTCGTCATAACAAACAATAATATTAGCAAAAACCTCTTCATAAGCCTTCACCGGACAAAGATAGGGAAAAAGTCTGTAGTCTGTAGTGTGTAGTATTTTCGGAACTAAAAAACGGCCTCGAGGGCCGTTTTCTACTATTTCTTTCCTTTGTTGAAATCTTTACGGAATCCGCCTTTGCGCTCGCTGCGTTCGCCACCACCGCTGTGACCGCCGTGAGGACGGGGACCTGAAGGACGAGGCCTGCGTACAGGCTCTACATAGCCTTCCGGCTTCTCCAAAAGGGCTCTGCGGGATAAACGAAGTTTGTTGGTCTTGGGATCGATCTCGATAAGTTTGACCTCAACCTCGTCACCGAGTTTGAAGAGATCCTCCACCTTCTCCGTCTTGCCCCAATCCATCTCTGAAATATGCAACAAACCATCTTTACCGGGGAGAATTTCTATAAAGGCACCGAACTCTACGATTGATACCACTTTACCTTTGTAAATTTCACCCACTTCGGGGACTGCTATTATGGCTTTGATGCGATCTAAGGCAGCATCCATCTTCTCCTTATCAACTCCGAAAATATCGACCAGACCGATAGGTTCACCCTTATCATTCTTGGATTCGGTAATGGTGATACTGGTATCGGTTTGCTTCTGAATATCCTGAATAACCTCACCGCCCTTGCCGATAATTGCACCTATGAACTCACCGGGAACCACAATCTGAATGATGCGCGGTACGTGGGGTTTGTATTCTGCACGGGGCTCGGAGATAGTTTTGAGCATTTCATTCAAGATATGTGCGCGGCCCTGGCGTGCCTGCTCAAGTGCCTTTTCAAGTACCTCGTATGAGAGACCATCTACCTTAATATCCATTTGGGTAGCCGTGATACCATCTTTGGTACCGGCCACCTTGAAGTCCATATCTCCGAGGTGGTCCTCGTCACCGAGAATGTCTGAAAGGATAGCATATTTGTCGGACTCGGTATCTGAAATCAAGCCCATTGCTATACCTGAAACAGGCTTGGTAATCTTCACACCGCAATCCATGAGTGCAAGAGAACCCGCACATACGGTAGCCATCGAAGAGGAACCGTTGGATTCGAGGATATCGGATACTATGCGTACTGCATAGGGATTCTCTTCACCTACCGGCACAACCTCTTTCAGTGCCCTCCAGGCGAGATTGCCATGACCCACCTCTCTACGGCTCACACCACGGGAAGCTTTTGCTTCACCGGTAGAGAAAGGAGGGAAGTTGTAGTGAAGCACAAACTGATCGGTACCCTGGGTAAGCACCTCGTCTCTCTCCTTCATATCGTCCTTTGTACCGAGCGTTACCGTAGTCAGCGACTGGGTCTCACCTCTGGTGAAAATGGCTGAGCCGTGAGCGCCGGGGAGATAATCCACCTCACACCAGATGGGACGGACCTCATCGCTCTTGCGACCATCGAGACGGATACCCTCATCGAGGATCATACGGCGCATAGCCTTCTTCTCAATAGCGTTGAAATATCTTGCAACCATGATGGCTTTCTCTTCTCTCTCCTCTTCAGGGATAGTCTCAAGAAACTCCTGATGTAGCGCTTCAAACTGATCGGTACGGGTATGTTTGTCGCTGCCGCTCTTGGCTATTGCATAACATCTGTCATAGCAATATTCCCAGGCAGCTTTCTCAACCGCCTCGTCATCTGTCTCGTGGCAATATTCGCGTTTGATCTCTTTACCCACCTCTTTCTCCAGTTCCTTCTGCACAAGGCAGTGCTTTTTAATCTCCGTATGGGCAAATTTGATAGCCTCAAGCATGTCGGCCTCGCTAACCTCTTTCATTTCACCTTCCACCATCATTATGTTTTCATAAGTTGCAGCCACCATTATGTCCATATCGGCATTATTGAGCTGCTCAAAGGTGGGGTTGATGCAGAATTTTCCATCTATACGTGCAACGCGTACCTCAGAGATGGGACCTTCGAAAGGGATATCACTCACTGCAAGGGCAGCTGAAGCTGCAAGTCCTGCAAGTGCGTCAGGCATATCAATTCCGTCAGCCGAAATAAGGTTGACTGTCACAAAGACCTCTGCATGGAATTTTTCCGGAAATAGGGGACGAAGCGCCCTGTCGATAAGGCGTGCTACAAGTATTTCATAATCTGAGGGTCTACCCTCTCTTTTCATAAAACCACCCGGATAACGGCCCGCTGCGGCATATTTTTCTTTGTATTCAACTTGAAGAGGCATGAAATCCACATCTTCTTTGGCCTCTTTCGCACATGTAACGGCAGCCAACAACATGGTCTTGCCCATTTTTACTACTACTGAGCCGTCGGCCTGCTTGGCCAGTTTGCCGGTCTCAATTTCTATTGTCCTTCCGTCGGACAATTGGATGGTTTTCTTAATAACATTCATTGTTTCCGCTAAAATTATATTGTTTCCGCTTGATAAATTGTTTTTTCAATAAAAAAAAGAGACCGCTTCAAAAACGGCGGTCTCCATTTTTTTCCTTTTTGTATTATTTACGAAGGTTGAGGGCCTTCAAAATTTCACGGTATCTCTCAATGTCGGTATCCCTTAGGTAATCGAGTAACTGACGTCTCTTACCTACGAGTCTGAGGAGCGAACGTTGGGTGTTATGATCCTTGCGGTTCCTCTTCAGGTGTTCGGTAAGGTGAGCGATACGGTAGGAAAACAAAGCAACTTGACTCTCAGGTGAGCCGGTGTCAACATTAGAC
>JAGONS010000061.1 GCA_017992915.1 Bacteroidales bacterium
TTATTACAATAACGATAGAATAAAATTGAGGCTGAAAGGAAAAAGCCCGGTAAAATACCGAGCTTTGTTCCAATCTAAAAGAGCCTCTTAATAATGTTAAACCGTCCAACTTTTGGGGGTCACATCATAAAATACCGAGCTTTGTTCCAATCTAAAAGAGCCTCTTAATAATGTTAAACCGTCCAACTTTTGGGGGTCACATCATTCCTTTCCCGCTATTTTTTTTGAGAAATGTTCCATAAAGGTGTCGGAATAGCTCTTTGAAATGGGAATTTCTGCAATACCATCATAATCCATATCGATGAAGAAGCCATCTTTTTCGCTGCGGAGCACCTTGATTCTGGATATGTTGACTATATATGAGCGGTGGCATCTGATCAGTGAAGAGCCCTTGATAGACTTTTCTATCACCTTAAGAGGGCAGCGTAGCATATAGCTTGTCATTTCTCCATTGTTCAGATAGTGAATACGTACATAGTTGTCCTGGGATATTATATAGTAGAGGTCAGACTCTTTAATGGAGAACCTCAGGATACCATTGTGGTCAAAAAGGTTGATGATTTTAGGATCATTCTCCGGGTAGGTAGCGGAAGAGGTATCATCGTCCGAATCCGATTCACTTGCAATTTTTTTCCGTGATGCGACGTCAACAGTGGTGTTGATATCTCCTCCTGCAGTTATAGGTTTACCATCCAATTTCGCCGGGTCATGTATATTCCTCTCCCATTCGGTTGAAAGGAGTTTTAAACGCTCTTTCTGGTCACGCTGGATTGACCATAGGATGGAGATGGTATTGGAAACGAAAAGAATGGCGGTTACTCCTACCAGACCTCTGGTCAATAGGGTTGCAAAGGAGAAATCACCAACTATAAGATCCGATTTCCTCAAGGTGAGTGTCACATAGGCATAAAAGTGAGCAATCACAAGTAATTCTGCAATCATCCATAGAGAATAACTCCAAAGGCGAAATTGCTGTCTTCTTCTCAGTCTGCACATAAAAATGCGACAAATGACGAGAATAAGTATCGCCACCGCCACAAAGCCGACTGTGAGAAAGAAAGTTACCGCTCCTGAGAGTTTAAACCAGGCCGTGGGTGAAAAAGGTACATTAATTAAGAGAACTACCACTGTGATAATTAAGGTTGTTACGATGGTAACAATCTGATGCCTTTTTTCAAGCAGAAAATCCGGTATTTTCTTATTCATTCTGTATAATTCAAAGTTCAAAGATAAGCAAAGATGCCACAAAAACGAAAATTTTACCCCAAATGGGACGAATTCCGCCACATAATGTCACCGACAACCACAATCATTTTGCCATTTGCCGACACTCGGATAGATTTGCGACGGGAAACTAAAATCTAAAAATTTTAAAAATGAACATTATTGGAACGGGGAGAGCCCACCCGTCACTTACAGTGACAAATGATATGCTTTCCACTTTTCTTGACACAAGTGACGAGTGGATCACCACTCGCACCGGTATAAAGCAACGCCAACTTATTTCACACGAAAAGTTAGAGGATCTGGCTGCTGAAGCTTGCCGAAATGCATTGGAAGATGCCGGCATCTCCGTGGAGGATCTTGATTTTATAATTTGCTCCAATGTAGTAAATGAGTACATTACTCCTTCACTAAGTTGTATTGTTCAGGGGATGATAGGAGCCACCTGCCCCTGTTTCGACCTGAATAGTGCCTGTGCGGGATTTATCTATGCGCTGGATATTGCAAACTCGTTTTTCAAAAGCAAAAGCGACATCAACCATATCCTCGTTGTCTGTGCCGAAGAACCTACCCGCATGTGTGATTGGCAGGAGCGCAGCACCTGTGTCCTTTTCGGGGATGGTGCCGGCGCAGCAGTCCTCACGAGGGGAGATGATATCAAAGCTTTCTCACTCTCTTCCCTTAGCAACATTGATCCTCTATATCAAATCCGGCAGCTCGAAAAGACTCCTTACATTACAAAGGAAGAATTCGGGGGCCCGCTTGTTATGAAGGGACAGGATGTATTTAAGCTTGCAATCAAGGCTTCGTTGAATGATATTGAAAAAGTGGTCGAGGGTAATGGCCTCACTTATGATGAAGTGGATTATTATCTTCTGCACCAGGCGAATATCCATATTATTGAAACAATCAGAAAATCGCTCCACCAGGACAAAGTCAAATTTCCGCACAATATTGAGAATTATGGAAACACATCTTCTGCCAGTCTTCCGATTCTCCTTGATGAACTAAACCGAAACCAAACACTGAATAGCGGAGATACCATAGTGTTGAGTGCCTTTGGAGCAGGCTTCACGGCAGGAGCCTGTCTCCTTAAATGGTCAAAAAACTGAAAATCATGATAAAAACAAGAATTACAGAATTGTTGGGTATCGAATACCCGATATTACAAGGTGGCATGGCCTGGGTTGCTGATGCCAGTCTGGCCAGCGCAGTCTCCAACGCAGGAGGTCTGGGCATCATTTCCTGCATTAATGCAGGTGCGGATGTGGTTCTGGAAGAGATCCGAAAATGCAAAAAAATGACAAACAAGCCATTCGGCGTAAACATAATGCTGATGAGTCCCATTGCTGACCAGGTAGCGCAGTATGTTATCGACGAAAAGGTGCCGATTGTCACTACAGGTGCAGGTTCGCCTTCAAAATATATGGAAAAGTGGCTTGAAGCAGGTATTAAAGTAATACCTGTAGTAGCTTCCACAGCATTTGCCATACGTATGGAGAGAATGGGTGCAGTGGCAGTCATTGCTGAAGGTGGAGAAGCAGGTGGACACATCGGAGAGATGAATACGATGGCTCTGATACCTCAGGTGTGTGATGCGATCTCAATTCCGGTTATTGCAGCAGGTGGTATTGCAGACGGTAGAGGCTTTGCAGCAGCAATGATGCTTGGAGCAGAAGGCGTTCAGTGCGGAACTATTTTCGTTACGGCAAGTGAATGCACTGCTCATGATGTTTTCAAGCAGAAGATTATTGCTGCAGGCGACACCGATACCATTGTTACAGGGAAAACCCTCGGACATCCGGTACGCGCACTAAAAACTCCTTTCACCAGAAAATTTGCCCAGATGGAGAATGATCCCACGCAGACTCCCGAGGCTATAATGGAATTCGGCAGCGGTTCGCTACGCAAAGCGGTTAAAGATGGAGATGAGAAGATGGGCAGCTTTATGGCCGGTCAGAGTGCAGGTCTGGTTAAGAAGGTCCAGCCGGCAAAAGAGATTATACTCGAGATAATAAATGGAGCCAGGGAACTCCTTAAGGATACTTCAAAATGCATTTGATATGGAACGCAGAGTAGTAGTAACAGGAATGGGGGTAATATCTCCCGTTGGAAATAATTTGACGGATTTCTGGTCTTCCTTAACGGCAGGCAAATGCGGAATAGGACTGATAGAGCGTTTCCCCACAGATAATCTTTTAGTTAAGATTGCAGGTGAGGTTAAAGGCTTCAATCCCGGCGATTACGGCATAGATCCTCCTACCGCTCGTAAGAATGACCGATATGCACTTTTTGCCCTGGCTGCAGCCAATCAGGCTATGACAGCCAGCGGTCTCAATAAGGAAAATATCGCGCCTGAACGCCTTGGAGTCTATATCGGATCGGGCATCGGAGGCATGGATACTTTCGTATCGGAGACCACCAAACTGGTACAAGAGGGTCCCAAGTGGGTATCCCCACTCTTTATCCCGATGATGATCTCCAATATCGCATCAGGCAATATAGCTATCCAATATGATGCTCGTGGAGTTTGTCTGCCGATAGTGACTGCTTGCGCCACGGGAACACACTCAATTGGTGAGGCTTTCAGAGCCGTAAAGCATGGCTACGCCGATGCCATTATCTGCGGAGGTTCCGAAGCGGCAGTTTCTCCACTTTCCATCAGCGGATTTGCCAACAGCAGAGCACTATCCCGCTCGGAGGATCCTCTGCAGGCCTCTCTGCCCTTTGACATACGCAGGCAGGGTTTCGTTATAGCTGAGGGAGCGGGAATAGTGGTGCTGGAAGAGTACAACCATGCAATTGCGCGTGGTGCAAAAATCTATGCGGAGGTTTGCGGATATGGCAACACTTGCGATGCCTACCACTATACCGCACCGCGTCCTGATGGTACGACTGCAGCTGAAGCTATGCGCCAGGCCCTTGAAGGAGCCGGATACCGTAAGGGAGAGAAAGTCCATATCAATGCACACGGCACCGGTACTCCTTTAAACGACAAGTCCGAGACACTATCAATAAAACTTGCTTTCGGTGAAGAGGAAGCTCGTAAAGTGGCCATCTGCTCTACCAAGTCCATGACCGGTCATATGCTGGGTGGAGCGGGAGGAGTGGAGTTGGTTGCCACCGTTATGGCCCTTAGTGAGGGTGTTATACCTCCTACGGTCGGCCTCTTGGAACCCGATCCCGAATGTGATCTCGATTATACGCCTAACAAAGCACGCAATTTTGCTGCCGATATAGCTCTCTCCAATTCCCTGGGATTTGGCGGACATAACGGCTGCATTGCTTTGCGCAGAATAAATTTATAAACCTTTTTAATTATATTTGCACAGGATTATGACACGAGAGCAGATCAAAGAGTTCATCCCCCACAGAGAACCGATGATACTCGTTGACAAAATTGAAATTGATGAAAACGATGTGGCACACGCCAGTTACCATGTTACCGGAGAGGAATTCTTCCTTCAGGGACACTTTCCCGGGCACCCGGTAGTTCCGGGAGTTATACTTTGCGAGATGATGGCACAGGCCTGCGCATTGCTTATAGGTGATGATTTGAAGGGACGAACACCTTTTTATGCAGGTATCGAGGGGGTCAGGTTCAAGAACTCGGTTTTCCCCGGAGATATTTTTGAGACTAAGGCCAGGATTATAGATAAAAAGGGGATGGTCTATTTTACAGAGGCTACCGGATCTGTAGATGGAAAATTGTGCGTAAAAAGCAAACTGGCATTTGCTCTTGTGGACAATGATAAATTGGAGGAGAGGAAACAATAATAAAGAGATATGGGACTTCTAAAGGGAAAAATCGCACTGGTGACCGGTGCATCACGAGGTATTGGCAAGGCCATTGCCATCAAATTTGCCGGTGAAGGGGCAGACATCGCATTTACGGCACGTAGTGAGAGCAAGCACTTTCTCGATACCGTGGCTCAGGTAACAGCTCTTGGAGTGCGTTGCAAAGGATACACCTCCGATGCATCTGATTTTAAGCAGACACACGAGCTTGTCGAACAGGTAATGGCCGATTTTGGCAGAATAGACATATTGGTCAACAATGCGGGTGTGACCCGGGACGGTCTTCTGATGAGAATGAGTGAAGAGCAGTGGGATGAAATCCTTTCGGTAAATCTCAAATCCGCATTCAACTTTACCCATGCCGTGGTACCTGTAATGGCTCGTCAGAGAGGTGGCAGCATTATCAATATGACCTCTATCGTAGGCATTTCCGGCAATGCCGGGCAGTGCAACTACGCCGCTTCCAAAGCAGGAATGATAGGCTTGGCAAAGAGTATTGCCAAGGAGATGGGTTCACGCGGTATTCGCGTCAATTGCATAGCTCCCGGTTTTGTAGAGACCGAAATGACCGGTGCACTTCCTGAAGAGGTGCGTCAGGGATGGATCAAGATGATTGCTCTCCGTCGGTCAGCCACTCCCGAAGATATAGCCAATGTAGCTCTCTTTCTCGGCTCCGATCTTTCCGGCTATGTCACAGGTCAGACCATAGTTGTGGATGGAGGAATGTAAAAAATTGTTCGGAAATTTTGATGTGACCCCCAAAAGTTGGACGGTTTAACATTATTAAGAGGCTCTTTTAGATTGGAACAAAGCTCGGTATTTTACCGGGCTTTTTCCTTTCAGCCTCAATTTTATTCTATCGTTATTGTAAT
>JAGONS010000063.1 GCA_017992915.1 Bacteroidales bacterium
GCGGTGTCAAATTTGCTTTCAAAAGAGCTCCTTCTCCGGTAGCATATTGCGCACTCAGCATCCGTTCGGGCACGCGTCACGAGCCGGAAGAGCTTCCCGGCACTGCCCATTTGGCGGAGCATATGCTCTTCAAAGGCACTTCACGGCACTGCCAGCGCGAAATCAACAACCGCCTGGAACTCCTGGGAGGTGAACTTAATGCATTTACCACCAAAGAGGAGACCGTGGTTCACTCCACAACTCTCAAAGAGGACATTGGCAAATCGGCAGACCTTCTTTTTGAAATAGTGCTCAGTTCCACATTCCCCGAGAAGGAACTCATCAAGGAACGCGCGGTAATTATTGACGAAATCAATATGTACAAGGACTCTCCTGCTGAGAGGATATATGATGATTTTGAAGAGCTGCTCTTCGGCAACCACCCCCTCTCAAGGTCAATTCTCGGCAATGCCAAAAGTCTTAAAAAAATCTCTACAAAAGACCTGCAGAGCTACGTAGAATCCGGATTCATTCCACCTGCTCTTTGTTTTACCGCAGTAGCTGATATGGAACCGGAAGTTGTCGTAAATATGGTCGAAAAAGCCATCTCACGCCACTACAACGGCACAAAAGAGATCGAAGCCCCATTACAAACTTCTTTTGGCAGCGAGTCGTCTCTCGATAAAGGTACTTTATTCAGAAAGGAAATTTCGCGCAAGAATCATCAAGCACACTGCATTTTAGGAACCAGTGCCTATTCCCTCTACGACAAAAGTCGTCTTACACTTCTACTACTTTGCAATATGCTCGGTGGCCCCTCTTCCAACTCACGACTCAACCAGAGACTCAGGGAACGCTCCGCACTGGTCTATACGGTAGAATCCTCGTACACTCAGTATTCCGATACCGGCACCTTTGCCATTTATTTCGGGTGCGACAAAGGGGATGTCGAAAAATGTCTATCTTTGACAGATAAAGAGATTGGGTATTTCCGCGACGGCCGGATGACAGAAGCGCAGCTCAAATCGGCTAAAAAGCAACTCCTCGGTCAGCATGCCATCTCCTCGGACAACGGCGAAGTGCAGGCTCTCTCGATGGGAAAAAGCCTTCTCTCCTACGGCAACGTAATGCCGGACAGCGAAATCCGTCGCCTGATAGAAGAGATTACAGCCGAAGATATTCGACGTGTAGCTTGCGAGGTACTGGCTCCCGAACGGCTCTCGACTCTTATATATAGATAATCTGAAATGGACCATTTGGAGAGATATCTTATCGCACATTCCACCCATCAGGGTGAGGAACTTGAGTGGCTTACGCGGCAGACACATCTTCGCACCAATCGTGGCAGAATGCTCTCCGGCCCCATTCTGGGCAAATTTTTGGAAATGGTCACCAAGATGATATCCCCCACCAGAGTTCTTGAGATAGGCACTTTTACGGGCTACTCCACCATAGCAATTTCACGCGGACTTGCTCCGGGAGGCACCATTGATAGCATAGAAATCAACGATGAGCTGGAAGATCTCATTCGCGAAGGATACGAGAAAGCGGGCATCACCGATAGGGTACGGCTCATCTTCGGGGATGTGATGCAAGTGCTTCCTACACTAGAAGAGGGTTACGACCTTATATTTTTAGATGCCAACAAACGTGAATATCCTGAATATTTTAAAGCGGCTGTAGGACTGCTCCGCAGCGGAGGCTTTATCCTGGCGGACAATGTGCTCTGGGATGGCAAGGTATATGAGGAATCTCAGTCAATGGATGCCCAGACATGTGGTATCCGTGAATTCAACCGCATTGTGGCAGAGGACCCCCGCGTGGAAAATGTCATCATACCATTACGTGACGGCCTCAACATTATCAGAAAACTCTAAAACAACAATACAAACTCTACAAAACTCATCAGTTATGTCTAAATTTCTCAAAGAATTCAAAGAATTCGCAATTAAAGGCAACGCTATGGATATGGCCATCGGTGTTATCATCGGTGCAGCTTTCGGAGCCATCGTAACCTCACTTGTCGGTGACCTTATAATGCCGCTTATCAGCTGGGCTACCGGCGGAATAGATTTTACGGAATGGCAGATAACTCTGCGTCCTGCCATTGAAGCGACCGAAACCACCGAAGCAGTGGATGGGCTCTACATCAAGTATGGAAAGTTTCTAAATGTGCTGTTTGACTTCATCATCATCGCATTCTCCATCTTCCTCGTGATCAAAGGTATCAACAAAATGTCCAGAAAATTTGAGTCCGATAAGGCCAAAAAGGCAAAAGAAGCTGCTGAAGCCGAAACAAAAGCTGCTGCTGAAGCCCCCGCTACCGAAAGTGAAGAAGTGAAAATTCTCAAGGAAATCCGTGACGCACTTAAAAAGTAATGCTGATCAGAGTAGATTCAGCACATAATCACGGTAATACTGACGTAAGACAAAATTCGAGGCCAGGTGACGAAGCGAGTCACGACTTGCCTCGAATTTTTCTTTATTTGCTTCCCGTATAGGCTCAGCAGGAGGAGATTCCATTTTAAGCGGATTGATGGGTGTGCCATTTTTCCAAACTCTGAAGTCGAGATGGGGACCCGTAGACATTCCCGTACTGCCGACATAACCAATAACCTGGCCCTGAGAAACTCTGGAACCCACTTTCAAGCCGGAGGCATACTTTGACAAGTGGAGATAAGCTGTAGTATAGACCGAATTATGGCGAATTTTTACGGTATGGCCGCCACCCCCTTTGTAACCCTTTTCTATCACAACTCCGTCTCCTATGGTAAGCACCGGAGTGCCCGTAGGAGCAGCATAATCAACACCCGTGTGAGGTCTTACCACGCGGGTGATGGGATGTCTTCTGGCATAGGAGAATCCGGAACTTATCCTCGAGAAGTATTTTAGCGGAGATTTGAGAAAAGATTTTCTCATGCTCTCACCTTCAGCGTTCCAGTACTGGTTGGAGGTGCCTTCTTCTTCAAAATAGAGACATTCTATGCTTTTACCTCCACTTGTAAAGGTAGAAAACCATATTTCTCCAATATCGGTCACCTCTCCTTCACAAGAGTGTTCATTGTAGAGAACTTTAAAAGAATCTCCTTTCTGCAATCCGAAAAAGTCGACACTCCAGGCATATATTTCAGAGAGTTTGATAGCCAGCAAGGGTGAAGCGCCTGCATCCTGGATATCATTCCATAGGGAAGAGGAAATGATCACTTCGACATACTTCTGCTCAATATCCACCTGCTTTTTTACAAGTGAGACGGCAAGCGTATCCCGCAGGTCGAAAACCACGGCATAAAGATTGTCCTTCTGATAAACAAAATATTCAGGGACTTCCCCCTCTGCAGGAAGATATACATAATAGGTGTGTCTGGTTTTAAAAGTATTTGCGTCAAAGATTCCTCGCGACTTGTTTACCAGGGTGTTGATCTTGCTATGATGCACTCCGTAACGATTAAGTACGGTAGAAAAAAAGTCCTTGGTTCCCACCTTGCCTTCCACTACCGTATATTCTCCCCTCGGGATGCCGAAACGGTCGATTACAACCTCCTTCGCCAATCTTTGCATCTCATCAGGATCATCATCGGATACGACCTTATCGCCGCATGCTGTCAGCAAAGCTGTAAAAATAATAAATACTGCCACCTTGTGTAGCAATCTTGCAAATCCGCCTTTAAAACTCTCTTTAAGCATCTTTTTCTATAATTTTTCCGGCAAGTTAACCATTTTTCAACACTCTGTTGATATTTTTGTGGAAATTTTTGTAAAAATTTGTAAAAAAGTGGAAAACTATTATTACTTTTGCACAACACATCATATAAAACACTATACAATCACATTTGAATGGCAAAGTTCATCGGCGAATATAAAGCAAAAGTTGACGACAAGGGGAGGTTAATCTTCCCCTCTGCCTTCAAATCCGCTATGGGTATCGGAGCCGATCTTCGCTTTGTCATAAAAAAATCCCTGTTCTCCGAGTGTCTCGAAATGTACACCTATGCTGAGTGGGAGAAGGAGTCCGAGCTGGTGAGAAGCCGTCTCAATTTCTTCAACCGCGACCACGCTGAGTTCTGGAGAGAATATATGCGTGGCAGCCATATCGTGGAGCCTGACGAGAAACTCGGCAGGATGTCCGTCCCCAAGGATAAGCTTGACTCTATCGGTGTCCTCAAGGATGTGGTATTCTTCGGCAACAATCACAAGATCGAGATCTGGGCTAAGGAGAAATTCGAGGCCCAGCAGCTCGATAGTGATGCCTATGTTGCACTTGCTGAAAAGATTCTCGGCTAGAAAAAGAAGGAGGTGTGAGATGTCGGCCTACCATATACCCGTGTTGCTTGAGGAGAGCGTATCAGCTCTTGCCGTAAGGGAAAACGGAGTTTATGTTGATGCTACTTTCGGAGGCGGAGGTCATAGCAGGGCTATCCTCCAACTTCTCGGCAAGAAGGGTCGGCTGATGGTATTTGACAAAGACTATGAGGCATTTGCCAATCTACCCGATGATGACAGGGTAATTGCGGTCAACAATAATTTCCGGTTCATCCACAATTACGTGAGATACTATGGTTTTGAAAAGGTAGACGGCATTATTGCAGACCTGGGAGTATCATCCCACCAATTTGATACAAGTGAACGGGGCTTTTCCTTTAGATTTGACGCTCCGCTGGATATGAGAATGAATCTGGAGGCACGTAAAAGTGCCAAAGATATTATCAATAGTTACACGATTGAAGAGCTGGAGAGGATATTCAGGATCTACGGGGAGGTGGATGATAGCAGGAAAGTAGCGGATCTTGTATGCAGGGCAAGGGAGATCTCTCCCATAGAAACAACTGAAGATTTGGGCAGGGCCTTGGAAAGCGTTCTGCCCAAATTTTCAGAACATAAATTCCTTGCCAAGATCTACCAGGCGCTTAGAATTGAAACCAACGATGAAATGCGCGACCTGGAGGGATTGATGAAGGGTGTGATACGTTCACTTAAGATCGGGGGTATCGTTTCGGTAATCAGTTACCATTCCCTGGAGGATAGGATAGTTAAAAATTTCCTCAAGTCGGGCAATGCTGCCGGCAGAATTGAAAGAGACCTGATGGGACACGGCTCCTCACCTTTCGAACTGGTGTACAAAAAGCCTATCACCCCGGGTGAAGATGAAATTGCCGGCAACACCCGCGCCAGAAGTGCCAAACTTAGAGTGGCTAAAAGGAGGTAGAAATGGGATTGAAAAGAAAGATTCTAGATAAGACCACCTCATTTTTCAGCGGGTCGTTCATATTGAAAAGAAGACTTGACAGATTTCTGTGGTTCTTCATATACATATTTATCCTGCTTGTGCTCTTCATCAGCTGGAATCTCTATATCGAGAGCCGGTTTGTACGAATTGAAAAGAACTCGACCATCCTCAAGGATCTCGAGATAAGCCGCCAGCAGCGCTCTCTTGATCTGGTGAGCATTGACAACAGGATAAAGGTGGAAAAAATACTGCAGGATTTTGGTTCCAAGCTCCATGCACCCACTGACCCACCTAAAAGAGTAAAAGGAGAGTAAGAATATGAAAGTAAATATCGGCAGAGTAGGCATAGCATATGTCATTTTCATCCTCAT
>JAGONS010000062.1 GCA_017992915.1 Bacteroidales bacterium
TGTTACTATCCCCATAAGCCATTGCTACCAGCAGAACACTCAATCCGAAAAATAATCTGCGAATTCCTTTCCCAAACATTTTGCTAATACTCCTTAGTTAGAATTTCATAATGAACAAAAATCTACGATTTATTGCCAATTTTAAAAACTTATTTTCAGTAATCAAAACTAACTGGATAAAAATCTCCGAGTAGTCGGGATTCCTGTTAAAGCTAAAGCCTATCTCGTGATCACAAGCCTTCGTTTATCTTAATAGAAAGGTGATTCTGGTAAAGAGTTAAGCTCCCGGCTAGGGTGCAAAAGCAAAGGATGAAAATCAACTAATCCCTGTTTTCTAACTTTGCCTCAAGCTCGGACTTGAAATCCTGGTAAGTGCCGTTGCTCAACATCTGGAAAAATAATTCGAAACTTGCCGGTGAAAGGAACTTGAAGTAATACCTCTGCTCTTTTTGTAAATCGTTAACTCTGGCAAAGTGTTCTCTGGCATAGCGCAGTTTAGCCCTATTTTCGTCGGAAATATCGTCGTCCGACTTTATTTCAATTACCAAAATATCTTGTCCGATCTTGATAAAGAAATCCGGATTGAAACTTCCCTGCTTGGGATGCTCGCCCTTGCGCCAGGAGTAATCAATACTATAAAAACCGACATCGAGAGACTTGATCCAGGCATTTATTGTCCTAGAGACCTTATCGGATGTCAATCCCCGGATAAACCTGCGCTCAGGCTCATGAGAAGCAAAAGCCACATTAAGCGGAGTCTTGAAATTGTATTTATTCCCGACTTTGATTATAGCTGATCTTGGAAGGCTTTCATCCTCCTCAATCTCTTTCAGCAACTTTATATCAGCCGATTCTCCAAGAGTTATAGAGTAGTCATCCCAAAACACCGTACTATCATGGCGAAGAGACCCCACTCCTAAGGAATTTTTTCTAATCTCTTTAGTGCTTATTTTGAGTAGTTTCTGGGCCTCGATCTTGAATCTTAGGCTCTTTGTCCCTTTTCTTTTAATCACACCGAACGCCTTTAAGGTAGCAATCCGGTTTGTCTCATTTACCTTGCCGGATTCATCTTGGATTTCCGCAAGAGATTTTCTGATGATTTTCGCAATCTTTTGCTTAGTGAACTTTTGGCTGTACTCAGTTTCGGCCTCTTGATCAAAAATCAGAAGGCGATTGAAGACATCTTGCGCGATTTCTTCGACGCTATACAATTTATGCGTAATGGAGTATGTTACGGTTTCCCTTGCTCTATTAATGGCAGTTACATATACAGTATCCTCCGGCACAACTTCTGCTTGACTTGAGTAGGCGATATATTCTTTCTTCAGGAGTTCATAAGGATTTTCTTGAGGATATTCCACTTTCTCCTCGGTTCGCTTGTAATTAATGTTATAAAGATCAAAATTATAATCCCCTTTCTTTTCGACCGGGTAGGAATATAAGCGTTTTTCAATCTCCAGGACTTCATCCACGAGATGTTTAATATTACTTGACCATTTATCATGGTTGAAAACCGTAACAATAGGTTGCTCGCCCTTATAGACTGGCGGAATTCTAAGACCCCGTCCTAAAACCTGAGCAATAAGAAGTTTGGAATTAAATGCTCGCTCCTCGTGAGGTACGATCTGAAAGACATTTTTAACATCCCAACCTTCGGAAAGCATGCTGACGGAGGTAATCCATTCGATCGGATTGTCCCTGTCATCCACCCGTCGCAGGATGGGAATATTATTTTTATGCTCGTTAGCTGAGGTTACGATCAAAACCTTTTCTGCCGCCTGCTCTTTGCTGATATTTTCTTTTTCGGCCAGGAAAGTAGTCAGTTTCTCGGTGAGGCGTTTGCAGGCCGCAATGTCTTTGGTAACCAGAATGGTAAGCGGTTTAACCTCACGGTATTTAACCGTCTTGTTCTCAATATGATTTTCGTAAATCTTCTGAAATTTCTCGTCCTCACTTCCGGATGAATCCTCCGCCACATAACGGATAGATTTGACGAACTTTTCCTCGATGGAATTCTTCAAGGAAAAACGGTGTATGACATCGGTAAAATATTCAGACCCTATGTAGCAGGTGCCGGAAACATTTACAATGAACTTGAACCCGTATTTGGAATCGAGTAAAAATTCTTTCCATTTTTTAAGCGCTGTATCCGAAGGATTCATTAAATGGTGGGCTTCATCGTTCAGTACCAGAGTCCGTTCACCTTTACCGACCAGGCTGTCTTCTATAGCGGATTTCGTGTTGATATAAGTAGCGTGGATGTTCTCGATGCAGATGTCGCCTCGCTGAATGGTATTGGAGGCATTGATAATGCGGGGATTAGCAACTATGGAGTCGGAAGGAAGAAGGTCTTTAAGCGTTTTATCGGCGGAGAGGCTGAGAAACTTCTCATTTAAACCGGCTTCGATGGTATTAGATGGACAAAGAACCAGCACCTGATCCACAGCGCCCTCGGCAAGCATAATGCGAGCAATACCATACATTACATAACTCTTGCCGGTGGCAGTGGCATGATCCAGAGAACCGGAGAGTTGATCCGGCAGTTGCAAAACGCGGCTGAAATCCTCGAAAGACGAATATTTCTCCTGAAGTTTGGGATTACTGTGATAATTTTCCTCTGCCAGCTCTCTGAGGCTTTGGTATTCTCCGCCCAGAAAATAGCGCAAAGTAATCCGGATTGCTTCTTTCTGATACTCCCTGTTTCCGCAGAGGGCATCCAGAAAAGCCTCGTATTTATTTGGCTCAAACTTTCGGGGGTCGTAGCTGGGAGATACTCGAAGAACTAAATCTTTGTTTAGAAATGTCTGTTTTTCAAGCATGGTTATTTTATCTTTATTTCTTCACCAGCAATTTTCATTTCCAGCAATCTCTGTTTTTCGCGCGTTATTTCAGCTTCCAAAACTTCGGGATCAGGCAACTTCAATTTATACTTCGAGGCAAATATCCTGTTGCTCATTCCACCCAGGGCATACTCAACTACCGTTTTCTTTTTATCGGTGCAGAGGATCAAGCCTACTGGGTCGTTTTCTTCAGGCAGTTTTTCTTTGTCTTTCAGATAATTCAAGTAAAGATTCATTTGCCCCGCATCGGTATAACCGAACTCACCGATCTTCAAGTCTATCGCCACAAGACATTTTAATATTCGGTGATAAAGAAGAAGGTCGAGACGATAATGACTCCCCTCGAGGTCTATCCTTTTTTGCCTGGCGACAAAGGTGAAACCCACTCCCAATTCAAGAAGAAAATGCTCCAGATGCCTGATTAAAGCCTCTTCCAATTGTGATTCGGAATACTCGTCTTTTAAACCGAGGAATTCCAGAATATAGGGATCTTTGATTTCATCCTCGGGTTTGAGAATGATAGGGTTTTTGTGAGCTTTGGCGATGACGGCCAGCTTGCGTCTGGACAATGCCGTTCGTTCATAGAGCAAGGACTGAATCTGGCGGTCCAATTGCCTGACCGACCAGTTGCCGCGAATACATTCGGCTTCGTAGAATTCCCTTTTGAATGGCTCATCAAGACGCATAAGCAGGCGATAGTGAGACCATGAAAGAGGAAACAAGTTATGGAAGGTTTCTATAGACAATGTCTGAAGTTCTGATGGAATTTCTTGGGAAGGAACCAATTCGCTACACGATGTGTGTCGGATAATAGTTCCATCAGACTTTGTAGATTCGCTACACACTGTGTAGCGTTTTCCAATATCTCCATAAATCATATAAAATTGTCGAATTGCTCTCAAATTAGGTTCGCCCCAACCTTTGCCAAATTGTTTGGTTAGATCGTCAGAAAGATGCTTGAGCAAAGCCGCCCCATATTCCGCCCGCTCTTTCCCTTTCTGTTCAAACTCCACAATTCTGCGGCCGATGAGCCAGTAAGTAGTTACCAAGGCAGTATTCACATACCGAACTGCTACCTGGCGTCCCTGCTCAATGAGAGAAGTAAGATCGGTAATGAGAGTGGAATAGTTTTGAGTATTTGTATTGATCTCCACTTTAAGAAATTCCTTTCTTAAAATCCCTCAAGCTCTTTATCTCTCGCTTTTCATTCCCAAAGATGTCAATGTAGATAATCATAATCTTATCCTTCACTTTATCTTCGGCAAAGCGCAGTTCATAATTGTTTTTCTTCAATTCTTCGGCGTAGAAAACCTCATCCAGATCAAAGACCTCACCATCGAAATCATAATCCAGCATAACCATCGAAAGCGTCTTCAGATTAGCGAAGTCCAGCGGTTTGCGGGAAATGACCCGGCTCTCGAACTCCTCAATTCGGATAACACAATCCCTCGATCCTTTTCCAAAGTCCAGTTGCCCTTTCCGGTTATCGAGGCAATATTTACATTCAACCATCGGTGTCTGGATAAAATCAAAACCTACTGCTTCCACGGTATCATTGACATCCATCTCGCTCGCCGGTTGTTTGATTTTGCTAAAACCGCGGTTTTGGATTTCCTCGATAATGGAATAGGGAATGCGCAGGATGTAATATTTCGTATTACCCTTTTCGATATAATCCTCGAGGAACTGCACCGAGGCGGCTGGAGCGATGATAAAGAAACGCTTGCCAATCCGGTCTCCCAGGTATTCGTGAAGATCGTCAATAAAGCCCCGATCCAGTACGGCGTCAGGATATTTCTGATAGTTGAAGACCATAACGCTGTCCGCCCCGAGGTAGCCGTCCAGTTCGATGCGGGCAATCTCGTGCCGTTCATCGCGACACTGAAAGAGCTTAAGGGCAAAATCCCGATACTGCTCCCAGGGGAGTTCCTTGATCATCTTATAATCGTAGAGACCGGCATTGTAAAGCGTAAAAGGCTTACAAGGCTTGCCGTATTTTTTCTTCTTCTGCGAATCCTCCAGGTCTTTGCTTTCAGCGATGTTCAAGAGCCGCTTCTGCATAGTGTAAATGGCTAACTTCCCGCAATCCACCCCGATCCAGCGTCTGCCTAACTTCTCCGCCACGGCAATGGTCGTGCCTGATCCGGCAAAGCAGTCCAACACAAGGTCGCCGGGGTTGGAAGAGGCTTTGATGATGCGTTCAAGTAATGCCTCCGGTTTTTGGGTGGGGTAACCCGTCTTCTCAGTAGACGTAGGAATTTGCTGAAATGACATTATGTCATCCCACACATCTCCAATAGCTTTTCCCTTTTGCATAACTTCGTCTAAGTATCGCCTGCCTCCTCGTCCATCAAAGTATTTTCTCCCTTCCTTGTCTACTCTGTTGAACCTGTCAATATACTCTTGCCTATGCCCAACCGTGAGTTTGTTAAAAATGAAGTCACGTGTTTTAGAATAAAATAATAAAACATCGTGGCCTCTGATCCAATTCTCCGCTTGCGTTTTGAAACCTGATAGAACACGAGTGTCCCACACTATTTCTCGTTGGAAATATTGTTCGCCGAAAACCTCGTCTAAAAGTGTTTTGATGTAGTGACTTTTTTTCTCATCCAAATGCACATAAATACTCCCATCCTCGCTCAGCAATTCCCTCAAAAAAACCAGCCGTTCCCTCAAAAACTCCAAAAATCTTGCTCCGGCAATTTTATCCTGATACGCCTTCTGATCCTGACTG
>JAGONS010000010.1 GCA_017992915.1 Bacteroidales bacterium
TATTCGTGGACAATTTTTAACTTTAAGTCTTCCGAAAATCTTCGATAGTGACGTACTTGTTTTCCTGTTTTCAACATAATAATTACTGTTTGAAAACGGTCAACGTATATCAGGGAATGACAAAGTTTTTAGTTTCAAGTTCTGAGTAACACAAAAGGGGCAATGCCCCTTTTGTGTTACTATTCCATAAAAGCATACTCCGAGACTTTTTTCAGGCCATTGAGGCCGAAGTAGGATTCCACAACCACCCCCTTCAGAAAAACTTTACGTCCGAGGTTGGAGGGATTTGAGACCAGATTAAGGGCACTTTTCACGGCGGTTTTTGAGAGTTCGACTGAAAAGCAGGCATCACGGCTCTTTTCAGAGGCATTTTCCGCAATAGCGATATGTGAATCCTTAGTAAATGGGCCGACAAATGTCACCGATGATGAGCTCATATCACCGCCTACTATGTATCCCCAGACCCATAGTGTGTCACCGATACGATTTTTAGCTTGGGACACCGAAACCGCCTTTTGTGCACTACTTCCATCGGCACCGCTAAACTCTTCGCCTATGACTACTTTTTCATTGATGTACACAACGGTCGTGTCCACCTTTATTGTGAACTCCGAAGTTGACTCGGCGGCCGATGCATCAAGTGCGATGTTATGAATTTCACCTGCCCCTAGAGTGCGGCTGAAGAGCGGCACGCTTCCCGAATTTGTTTTGTGGCAGATGCTGACATTGCCCGCTTTAAGATAGGCGGTGCGCTGCTCTGTAAAAAGATACTCCAGACTGCCGGCTTCCTGTTCCAACAAAAGGAATCCGCTGTTGTACTTTTTTAGAAAGTTTTCCGAAAAGGAGAACCTCATGCCCGAGTTGAGCTGTTTGCAAAGAAAGGCTACGGAGACCTTTTCTCCGTTCGAGACGACGATAACTTTGCTATCACCGTACTGCGGAGTCTCAAATGCGGGCTTTTCAAATTCGATAGAGCGTACTGAAACCTCATATGTTCCTGCGGGTACTTTAATTTCCGCAGGTCTGGAACCGTAAAGTCCGTTGTAAAGAGTCTCTCCGGTGTTGCTCTTGACCAGCAGAATGAATGAGTTGGTGTCCGGAAGGGATCCGGCTTTAGTAACGGTAGTTTTCAGTGGCACGGCAAAAGAGAAGGAAAGCGATGCTTGCCTTTCGTCAAAGGCACCCATGTTGCAGGATGCCATAATGATGGAGAATAAAACCCCCATCAGCACAAATCTTTTCATTGTTTACCTCCATTTTTATATAGTTTAACACTACCGCAAGATATCTTCTTTATTGCAAAGTATCCGTGTTGAAACGGACTATTTTGAAAAAGTTTCTTTTTCTATAAAAAAAGGCTAAATTTGGCAATTCTTAACGCACTTGGTTTTATGTATAAAATAACAAATCACCCCATTCTGGATATTCCACAGGAAGATCTTGTGGAATTTCTATTTGAAGGCACTCCTGTTCGAGGACAGAGGGGCCATACTATCGCTGCGGCACTTCATCAGGCGGGATATCCGATTCACCAGCACAGTCTTTTAGGCCGTCATCGCTCCATGGAATGCGGTATCGGCAAATGCGGGGCCTGTGAAATGCTGGTCGATGGTACAATACGCAGGATATGTATCACAAAAGTTGACGATGTCAAAATAGTTGAACGCATCGGAGATGCCAATGCTGCAGGCGAAAAAGGGGTGATGGCGTCAGTGCCGGAGGGTTTTCTCAAAGATACTCTCAAACGCACTTACCGTACGACTGTAGCAATCATCGGAGCAGGCCCCGCAGGTCTGGCGGTACGTGAAGAGCTTAACAAGGCGGGGGTGGACAATCTCGTCATCGACAACAATGACAAGATAGGCGGTCAGTTTTTGATGCAGACACACCAGTTCTTTTTCTTCGAGCATGAACGCAAGTTCGGTGGAATGAGGGGATTTGATATAGCCAAAACCCTTGCAGGAGATAATCAGGAAGGGATTTTCCTCGATTCTACCGTATGGGATATCCTTGAAGGTAAGCTTATCGCCGTTAAGAACATTGTAACCCAGGAGATATTCTACGTTGAAGCGGAACAGCTCGTGATAGCTACCGGAGCATTGCCCTTTATGCCTCCCTTAAAAAATGACGATGTTCCCGGGGTATATACTGCAGCTGTGGTTCAGAGGATGATGAACAAGGAGTATACACTTCTCGGAAAGAATATTCTCACCGTAGGTGCCGGCAATATAGGTTATCTTACCTCATATCAGGCAATGCAGGCCGGAGCCCATGTTAAGGCAATCATTGAGGCAATGCCTCATGAGGGAGGATTCCCCGTCCAGGCAAACCGTGTGCGCCGTCTCGGCATTCCCATAATGACCTCTCATGTTTTGCTTGAGGCTATTCCCAATGAAGATCGCAGCGGCATCACCGGAGCCATCATTGCACGTTGTGAAAATTTCAAGGCGATTCCGGGCACGGAACGCCGCATAGATGGTATAGATTGTATTAATATCTGTACCGGACTTATCCCTGACAACCAGCTCTTGCGTAAAGGACAGGAGGTCTTCGGTCTCGCATGTCACGGAGTAGGCGATGCTGTGCGTATAGGAGAGGGCACTTCTGCGGTACTCAGGGGCCGCCAGTGTGCTTTTGAGATCATGCAGGCTCTCGGCCGCAGGATCAATTATGATGAGTATCTTACCATTTCAAAGGAATATATAGATTCTCAACAGCATCCAAAACGGATCCTCGATGAACCGCGTAAGCCTTCTGCTGAGCGTATGGCAAAGGGTGGTTTTGTTCTGATGGATTGCATCTACGGCTTTGCCTGCAATCCCTGCTCTTTTGCTTGTCGCCACGGTGCAATTACCAAGAGTTCCACTTCCACCGTACCTTTTATCGATTATGACAAGTGCATCGGATGTATGGAGTGTGTATCACAGTGTCCCGGACTTGCGATTTTCGGCTACCGTACTGAGAAAAAACTTCTCTATCTGCCTATAGAATATTTCGCAGAGAGTGGAAGCGAGGTTTTCCTCGTGGACAACGATGGTAAAAAGGTAGGAGAGGGTATCATTGAGCGTATCCTTACAAAGCCCAACCGCACCAATGTAGCTATAGTTAAAGCTACGGAAATATATGATGAGAGCTCCCCTGAGGACCTGCTCAAAGCGCGCGGATTTATAGTGAAAGAGCACTATCCGGAGCCGCTGGAGTTGAAGCCGGTATCCAAAGGGGATTCTGATGAAAAGGATTTGGCTGATACATTTATTTGTCACTGTGAGGATGTCAACCTTGAACAACTCCTGAAAATGATGGGTAATCGTACCAGCATTACGGCTCAGGAGCTCAAGCATATCACTCGTATAGGTATGGGAGTCTGCAGAGGCAGCAGATGCCTTCAAAGGGCACGTCAAGCGCTGCGTAACCATGGAATAGAGGTAATTGGTGAGTTTACTCCCAGAGGACCTATGGCCAATCTGGTTGAGATTGGCGCAGTCTCTAACCGTGAAGGCAGTGGGGTTTTCATCACTTCAGACCGCTTTACCGGCCAAACCCCTTTAAAGGTGGGCGCTTTTGTGGCCGGAGGCGGAATAGCCGGCAGTGCCACATTCAGATATCTGGCTGAGGCGGGTTTTGCACCCATTTTGATCAATATGGATCACGGCAGCTCCTGGAGAAATATTGCGGGTGGCCGTCCCGCTTTTTCACTGCCTGCGCTTGCGGATATTGCAAAACACAATCTCGAGATTTTCAAGGATCTTGACTCTAAAGGTGAGATTGATTTCAGACTTATAAGATATATAAGTTTTGCCCATGACGAGGCTAATTATAAGGCACTTGAGGCCTCTACTGCCTGGTCGGATGCCTATATGGTGGAGAAAAAAGATTTCAAACGGGAAATATCGGATTATTTCAATCCGGATCTGGATCTCTACAGTCATGCCCTTATATCGAGGGATTGCTGGCAGGCTTCTCCGGGCCGTACCATAGATTTGGTGCGCTACCTGGGAATTGAGGCAGGAGGTACCGTATTTGAGAATACGCAACTTGTAAATGTTTCGAGAAATGGTGACCTCTATGAATTGCTTGTCAAGCATCCCGACGGCAAATATGTGAGGTATCAGACGGAAATATTTGTCAACGCACTAGGAGCGAATGCGGAGAAATTTGCAAGACAGCTCGGCATTGAGACAGGATTGTTCCCCGTGCGTCACCAGGCTTTCATCACCAAGCGTCTCCCTCTGCTGGGCAAGAATGGAGCTCCTCTTGATATGCTTATCGATCGCCGTAAATACAAGGGATTTTCGGCAGTTTACGGTCAGCAACTGGCAGATACGGGCCAGATTATCGGATGTGCTTCACCGGCAAATGATGCGACTGATACATTCAGGAATCTGAAAGTGGGTACCAGGGAGTTTATCGAGATAGTGGCTGAGGTCTTTTCAGATTGGATACCGCAATTGCGGGGAATGAGTTTCCAGGCCATGTGGAGCGGTTATTATATCGAGCCACGCTACATTGTGGATCCGTCCAGAGGACTCTTCATGGGTATGCGCGGACATGGATTCATGCTGTCGCAATATATCGCCAAACTCTATGTGGATTCACTCCTTGGGCGGGAAGTTCCCGATTATTTCCGCAAGTTAGCCCTCGACGGCCCCGGCTTAAGCGAACAAGCGTTTAAATAGTGTGTAGTGGGTAGTATGTAGTGTGTAGTTGCGTGTTGCAGGGTAAGGGTTGCACGTTTCGGGGTGCGGGTTAAGAGGTGTGGAATGCGGAATTATTTAGCAAAAAATAACCAATAGCTAAAAGCTAAAAGCCAAAAGCTAACAGCCAACAACTCACCTCCGCCACCCGCACTACTACACACTATTCCTTGTATGTGTAGAAGGATTTGCAGAAATAGCGCATCAGGATAACGACCAGAATGATGCCGATGAGCAGAATGTTGATGTAGAGACGTTGGTGGATGGAGTCATTCAGAACTACCTGATCGCTATCTTCCGAAAGGATGTCAGATATTCTTTCAGAAGTAATTCTGCGTGAGGCCCATTTGTGGATAATAGTTCCGTCATTGAAATAGACTCCTCCTCCATTGGAGCGAATTAGTGTCATCAGAGCCTTGCGGTCAGCTGTATAGATTATTTCCTGAGGGAAAAATGCTTCCACCGGACTCTCATCAAACTCCCTGACGGTGCTCAGGAGTATAAACCGGGTGCCCGCAGAAAGTGATTCAGACTTCAAGAGAGCCAGATTGCTCCACATTTGCGGAGTCATTTCCTCGGGATCCCATATCACTCCCGCCACTAAGGGGCCCTCTTGCAAGAGTACTTCAGTACAATATTCTCCGGATGTATCCCTTAGTGAGATATCCACCTGAGCCAATTCCGCCGACCCGGAAACCAGCTCCGTTCTCGAATCTACAAATGTCCAGGTGGAGTCGGGCAGATCGTGGAGGTCAAACTCCTTTTGCTTGCCATCCTTTGAGTAGACGAAAACAGTCTCATACTCAGCATGCGACTCCCTGGTCAGCACATCAAGGTCGGTTCCTACCTTATAGGCAGTAAAATCAATCTGTGGGATATTGTAATAGGTTGGAATTGCAATCAGCAGTGCTACGATTAAGAAGAGTCCTACACTAACCCATTCAAAAGCGGCGTGTGCTATGGGGATAAAACTTTTGCGGTTGAAAAAGAGCACCAGCGCACAGGTCAGCAGCACAAGATTTTTATAGAAAGTCTCCCAGTTGGTCAGGTGGATCGCCTCACCGAAACAACCGCAATCACTTATAGGATTGAATATGGCCAGATATAGCGTGAGCAGGGTGAAAAAGGAGATAAAGCCGAGTCCCAACCAGGTAAAAAATCTCATCCTCAATCCAAGAAGAATCGAGATGCCGATGAGAAACTCTATTGCTGAAAGTGCTATACCGAGGCCAACTGAAGCAGCATCAAGGAATCCCATATGGAAAATCGCAAGATACTCCCGTATGATCAGTCCCGTACCTATGGGATCGGTGAGCTTGAGAAAACCCGAAAGTATGAATGTAAGGCCGAAAATGAGCCGGCATAGAGCTTTTGCTAACTTCATGATACTGCCTCTAACTCTTTGCGTATTTTTATGAAAATGTCGTTTGCCGGGAGCATGTTGCCACTTCCGTCACTGCAGTCGATCCTCTTGAAATTCTCATCCAGAGCGCATTGCTCCAGATAGATATTTCTAACCTTGATTTGGAAGTCAATATCGGCCTCATGGATATCACTCTTACCCTCAAGATAGGCACGATCGTCTCCTTTTCGCGAAGCACTCAGCTTTGAATCTACAAAATTGATAGGTACATCGAGGAAAAGGTTGAGGTCCGGTGCCGGAATGTCGAAATGCCCGAGCTCTACATCTATGATCCAGTCTCTGAGCCGGCGTGACTCTTCAGCCGATTCGAGCTTGGAGCACTGGAATGCAATGTTGGAGTAGTAATATCTGTCAAGTACCACACATCTTCCCTCATCAAGCCAGTTGCGTAACATTGGGGCAGCATCCCTGCGGTCCTCTGCAAAAAGCAGAGCTACAAGTTGTGGATGCACCTGTTCAATCGAACCGAAATCCCCTCTGAGAAATCTTGCGATGAGATCTCCGAAAACCGGAGCATCGAATCTGGGGAAATGGAGATATTCGACCTTATTTCCGCGCGACTCCATATAATTGGAAACCATTGTGAGCTGTGTGGATTTACCGGCTCCATCAAGTCCTTCGAGTACTATCAGCATAAATTTATATCTTTGTATTTTGTTCCACAAAGTTAACTTATATCTTCGGATTATGGAAAAACAGAGAATAGAAATTATGGGGATCGTCAATGTCAATGACGATTCCTTTTTTGCACAAAGCCGTGCGAAAGAGAAGGATGCCTTTATTGCGAGGGTTGAAACAATGCTTGAGCAGGGGGCGGATAGCATAGATATCGGTGCAGTTTCCACCCGTCCCAATATGGCGCCGGTCTCCCTGGAACAGGAATGGGAGCGGTTGTCGCCGGTAGTGCAGCTTTTTGCCTTACGATTCGCGGGAGTGAGGTTTTCAGTGGATACTTACAGAAAGGAGATTGTGAGCAGGGTGTATGAGGTTGCCGGCCCTTTTGTTGTAAATGACATTTCGGCGGGAGAGGAGGATCCGGGCATGTTGGAGAAGGTTGCCGAATTGGATCTGGAGTATATAGCAATGCACAGCAAGGGTGATTGTGTGACGATGCACCACAATTATGAGTATGATGATGTGGTAGAAGAGGTAGCGGATTATTTCAGAAAGTTCGGGGAGATAGCGGCTGCTAAGGGTGTGAGAAATTGGATCCTTGACCCCGGTTTTGGTTTTTCTAAGAGTATAGAGGACAATTACCGTCTTTTCAAAGGATTGCCGGAATTGAAGAAGTGTGGCAGAAGGATTTTGGTAGGTATTTCTCGCAAGAGAATGATCTATCAGCCTCTCGGCATAACGCCTGAAGAGTCTTTGGAGGCAGTTACGGCACTCCATCTGCAGGCCCTGCTGGCAGGAGCCGATATTTTGAGGGTACACGATGTGGCCGCTGCCCGCGGGTGCGTTACCCTCTATGATTTTTTGAAATAAATCAGTACATTTGTAAGTTGTATAATAAAAGGAGTATGTTGGACCCTTTGATGTCAATATCGCCCGTAGATGGCAGATACCGTGCTCAGACTGAGCAACTTAGTGATTATTTTTCAGAATTTGCGCTCATCCGTTACAGGGTAAGGGTGGAGATTGAGTATTTCATTGCGCTTTGCGAAATTCCTTTGCCGCAGCTTCAGGGAGTCAGCCCTTCACTTTTTCCCGCGATGCGGAAAATTTATCAGGATTTTGGCCTCGAAGAGGCATACGAAATAAAGGCTACCGAAAAGATCACCAACCACGATGTCAAGGCGGTGGAATATTTCATAAAGGAAAGATTCAGGAAAATGGGTCTGGAACGATATGTCGAGTTTGTCCACTTCGGTCTCACTTCACAGGATATCAATAATACTGCTACACCACTTTCACTCCTGGAAGGCATCAGAGATGTTTATATGCCCGTTTTCGAGACTATGCTTTCCGTTCTTCTTAAGATGAAGCAGGAATGGGCGCAAGTGCCGATGCTTGCCCGCACACACGGTCAACCGGCATCCCCTACAAGACTCGGCAAAGAGATAGGGGTCTTTACTGCACGTCTGCAAGAACAGAAATCTCAGTTGATAGCCCTCCCTTATTGTGCCAAATTCGGAGGAGCTACCGGCAACTTGAATGCACATCACGTGGCCTATCCCTCCTTAGACTGGAATAGCTTCGCATCGCATTTCATTGAGGATAAATTAGGGCTGAAGCGTTCTTATCCCACAACACAGATAGAGCACTATGACAATCTCGCAGCCCTGTTTGACAATTTCAAACGCATCAATACCATACTGATCGACCTCTGCCGCGATATCTGGACCTACATCTCGATGGAGTATTTCCGCCAGAAGGTGAAAGCGGGCGAGGTGGGTTCTTCTGCAATGCCGCACAAGGTCAATCCAATCGATTTCGAAAATGCCGAAGGCAATCTCGGAGTGGCAAATGCTCTATACGAGCACCTGGCGGCGAAACTTCCCTTGTCCAGGTTGCAGCGTGACCTGACCGATTCTACCGTACTGCGTAATGTAGGAGTACCTTTGGCTCACTCGCTGCTCGCGCTCAAATCTCTGCTCAAGGGGTTGGACAAGCTCATACTCAATCGTCCCGCACTTGAAGCGGACCTTGAGGGCAATTGGGCGGTAGTAGCTGAGGCTATCCAGACAATCCTGCGCAGAGAGGGCTATCCCAATCCTTACGAAACTCTCAAGGAGCTTACCCGCGGAAATGAACACATTTCCGCCGCTTCCATAGCAACCTTCATTGAGAATCTCAATGTATCGGAAGAGATAAAGAACGAACTAAAGGCTATTACGCCGCACAATTATACAGGAATCTAATTTACAATCGGTATGAAAAGTTTTTTGAATATGGCAGCCCTATTGCTGATGCTGCTTACTGTCTCCTGTAGCGCGCAGGGAAACAGTGGACAGGGAGGTTACAATGATCATTTTACTCAGGACAGGCTCAGAATCGATCTGATGTTTGTCGGTAACTCGAAAACTCAGAACGTCTATCTCGACGGTCTTCACTTTGAGAAGGAGTGGAGCGGCACCAGAGAGCACCTGCTGCCCGATTTCGATTATGGTGAGTATACTATTGATGTTTATGCAACTGACGGCACAAAAATCTTTTCTCAGGGCTTCTGTTCCCTTTTTGCCGAATGGAGGACAACTCCGGAGGCTTCAAGGGTCAATAAGTCATACAACAACTCGTTAAGAATACCATTTCCTAAAAAAAAGGTAAAGGTTGTGATATCGGAGAGAATCAAAAAGAGCGGCCAATTGTCTGAACTTTCCAGTTTCGAAATTGATCCCAAAGACTCCTCCATCAATCGCGACAAAGAAAACAATTTTGAAGTAGCGAAGGTGTTGTATAACGGACCTTCCGAAAACAAAGTAGACCTGGTATTTGTCGCTGAAGGTTATACGGCGGGGGAGATGGAAAAATATCGCAGCGATGTGAATAAATTCATCGGTTATCTCTTCGACATAGAGCCTTATACATCACGTAAGAATGATTTCAATATCTGGGCTGTAGAGTCGATTTCCATCGATTCCGGCACCGACATCCCCCATCAGAATATCTGGAAAAATACTGTTGCCGACTCCCATTTCAATACATTTTTCATTGAGAGGTATCTCACTCTCCCCGACCATAAAAAACTCTCTCAATTGGTCTCCAATGCTCCATGTGATGCTATTTATGTAATTGTAAACACAGACAAATATGGTGGGGGGGGTATCTACAATTATTATGGTCTGGGTATGTCGGACAACAAATATGAAGCTGAAGTCCTTGTACACGAATTCGGACATAGTTTTGCCGGCTTGGGTGATGAGTATTATGATTCTCATGTCGCTTATGAGGATATGTACGACATGTCGGTCGAGCCCTGGGAGCCCAACCTGACCACACTGGCCGATTTTTCTTCCAAATGGGCCTCTATGGTAAAAGAGGGTACTCCCGTGCCTACACCCAACGAGGAGGCTTACAAAGGCGTTGTTGGGGCATTTGAGGGGGGAGGGTACTCTGCTAAAGGAATTTACAGACCCTATCTTGATTGTCGTATGAAAAGCAATACTGCAGAGGGTTTCTGCCCCGTGTGTAATGCTGCAATTCAAAGGATGATTGACTATTACTGTAAATAGCCAATGATAATTGATAGATACGACTATTTTCTTCTGGACCTTGACAGGACTCTCTGGAATTTTGACGCGAATGCCCTTGCAGCAATGCATATGCTGCTTGATAAATGGAATCTCCCGATAGGAGATAGGGAGACTTTCTTCGAAAGATATGAAGTGATCAATCGCCGTCTCTGGGATGACTATGAGGCCGGACGTATTGCAAAGGAGTATCTGAGGCGTGAGCGATTTCGCCAAACTTTAAGAGACCATTACGGCATAGACGATGCCGATGCAGCCGAACAAATGGGCAGGGATTATCTCGATTTTATGGCTCTCGGAGATATTCTTATGCCCGGAGCGCGCGAAGTGCTGGAGGCTATTTCTGCACGTGGCGGTAAAATGGCCATTGTCTCCAACGGCTTCAAAGAGGTGCAGTATCGCAAACTTCGAGTTTCGGGCATCGAGCATTTTTTCAGTGCGGTAATGATTTCGGAAGAGGTGGGAGTCCACAAGCCGGACCCGCTCATTTTTCAAAAAGCACTTGAGGCCCTTTGTGGTGAAGGGGTGGAGGTTGATGAAAAAATAAAAGCCCGTACAATCATGATTGGGGATAATTATCCTAATGACATAATTGGCGCAATTGAGTTTGGAATAGATAGTTTTTACTACAATCCTTCAAATAAAGAAAATCCCGGAAATGCCGTATGGCACTCCCGGGATCTACTTTCACTTTTATCAGATTAGAGCTTACGCTTGATTTCGACGATGGTATATGCCTCGATGATATCACCGATTTTGACATCATTGAATCCATCGATATTCAGACCGCAGTCGAATCCTGAAGCAACCTCCTTGACATCATCCTTAAATCGCTTTAGCGACCCAAGTTTGCCGGTATAGATTACAATACCGTCGCGGATTACCCTTATCTTGGCTGTACGGGTCAGTTTACCCTCCTTCACCATACAGCCGGCGATGGTGCCGACTCTGGAAATCTTGAAAATTTCGCGCACCTCTGCAGTGGCAGTAACTTCCTCTTTTTCCAGGGGGGCGAGCATACCTTCAATACTGCTCTTGACCTCTTCAATGGCATCGTAGATCACTGAATAGATACGTATCTCGATACTCTCACTCTCGGCAAGTCTGCGTGCCTCCATGGAAGGACGCACCTGGAATCCGATAATTACCGCATTGGATGCTGAAGCCAGCATAACGTCATTCTCCGAGATAGCGCCCACAGCTTTGTGAATTACCTTAACCTGAACCTCCTCGGTAGAGAGTTTGATGAGGGAGTCTGCAAGAGCCTCGACGGATCCGTCCACATCGGCCTTAACGATGATATTGAGCTCTTTGAAATTGCCAAGTGCAATACGACGTCCGATCTCCTCGAGAGTAATGTGAGGCTGAGTATGGATGCCCTGTATGCGTATCAACTGCTCTCTCTTATTGGCGATGTCGCGCGCCTCCTTCTCATCTTCGAGCACGTTGAGGGTGTCACCCGCAGTGGGTGCTCCGTTGAGTCCCAGAACTGATACAGGTGTTGAGGGCCCCGCTTCGGTGATTTGCTGCCCGCGTTCATTAAACATGGCTTTAACGCGACCGGTGTAACATCCCGCAAGCATTACATCGCCGACCCTTAGCGTACCTGATTCAATGAGCACAGTGGCCAGATAGCCGCGCCCCTTATCGAGTGAGGACTCTATGACGCTGCCGACAGCCCGCTTGTCCGGGTTTGCCTTCAGTTCGAGCAGATCTGCCTCAAGAAGCACTTTCTCAAGCAGTTCCTTTATATTGATACCTTTCTTTGCAGAGATTTCCTGACACTGATATTTGCCACCCCAATCTTCCACGAGTATATTCATATTGGCGAGCTGTTCTTTGATTTTCTCGGGATTGGCACCCGGTTTATCAATTTTATTGATTGCAAAAATCATCGGTACGCCCGCTGCCTGTGCGTGGCTGATGGCCTCAACTGTCTGGGGCATTATGGCATCGTCAGCAGCAACGATGATAATAGCTACGTCAGTAACTTTGGCACCGCGTGCACGCATTGCCGTAAATGCCTCGTGGCCCGGAGTGTCGAGGAATGTAATACGTCTGCCCGAGGGGAGTTGTACATTGTAAGCACCGATATGCTGGGTAATACCACCTGCTTCTCCGGCGATTACATTAGCCTTGCGGATATAGTCAAGCAGTGAAGTCTTTCCGTGGTCCACGTGCCCCATAACGGTAACGATGGGCGGACGCTCTACCATATCTTCCTCCTTGTCTTCCTCTTGCTCGATAGCACCCTGAGTTTCCACTGTCACAAATTCTATTTCATATCCGAACTCCTCTGCCACAAGCACGAGTGTCTCGGCATCCAGACGTTGGTTGATGGAAACCATCATTCCGAGGTTCATACAGGCTTCTATAACCTTGGTCACCGGAGTGTTGTTCATTAAGATTGCAAGTTCGTTGGCTGTAACGAACTCGGTTACCTTGAGAACATTGCTGGAAAGTTCCTGAAGTATCTGCTCCTCCTGCGCCTTTTGGGAGATTATTTCTCTCTTTTCGCGGCGGCGCCTGGATCCCTTGGTCTTTCCTCTGCCTTCAGTCATGCGGGCATAGGTCTCTTTGATCTGCTTTTGTACCTCGTCCTCATCGATTTCGGGACGTACTGATTTGAAACGATCTTTCTTGCTGTATCTGCCCTTACCTCCGGGATGAGATTCCTTTTGCTTCTTGTGTTCCTGATGAGCCTTGGTGACATCTACTCTTTTGCTGTTTTGGATACGCTCCCTCTTTCCTTTGCTTCTCTTCTCTACCTGTTGCTCGCTCTTGTCGCTCTTGTCACTTCTGTCACTCTTGGGTTTCTCCTTTTTTTCAAATTGGGAGATATCTATATGCCCTACGATTTTCGGGCCCGGCAACTTCCGTACATGAGTCTTTATCTGTTTAGACTCTTTCGGTTTTTCTTCCGGTGCGGGAGTTGCGCTCTTTTTCTCAGGAGTTTTTTTCTTTTTTTCCGGCTCAGAAGGTGTTGCAGATCTCTTTTCAGGCTCTACTTTCGGAGTTTCCGTCTTTTCCTGTTTTGGTTTGGTTCGGGTTTTTGGTTTTTTCTCGTCAAGATCGATTTTTCCTATAACCTTGATCTCAGGGATTTCAGGTTTAATTACGGTGACTGTCTCTTCAGGTACAGGTTCGGGAGTTTTTACCTGTTTCTCCGGACTTGACAGGACTGCGCTCGTTATTATGACCTCTTCAACCGGCTCTTCTTCTGGCTGTTGCTCTTTATGGTGATCCATCTGGGTGATTGCCCTTACTTTTCTTGCAACCTTCAATGAGTCAACCTTTATGGCCTGATCCCGTCTATATTCATCTGCAACGATATCATAGATATCCTGCGAAATTTTGGACGATATGGCCAGGTCACTTCCATATCCTTTTTTTTCAAGGAAATCCAGCAGCGTGCCTGTGGAAATGTTAAAGTCTGTCGCTACCTGTTTTATTCTATATTGTTTTTGATCTGACATATATTTCCTCCCGATATTAATAATTGTTAAAAATTAGTCTTCAAATTCCGCTCTGAGAATTTTTTGCACCTCAATTGCAGTCTCTTCCTCGAGGTCAGCCCTCTTTACTATATCTTCCACTGAAAGAGCAAGAACGCTCTTGGCAGTATCGCACCCGATTTTCTGCAATTGCTCTATAATCCACATATCAATCTCGTCGCTGAATTCTGTGAGCAATACGTCCTCTTCTGGTTCGAGGCCATCATCATCACGGTAAATTTCAAGTTTATAGCCTACAAGTTCACCTGCAAGGTTAATGTTGCTGCCGCCTTTGCCCACCGCGAGGGAAACCTCTGAGGGTTTAAGATAGACATTCACCTGTTTTGCCTCTTCGTTGAATGTCATCGAAGAGATTTTTGCGGGACTGAGAGCTCTGGTGATGAGTAGTGACTTGTTGTTGGTCCAGGGGATGACGTCTATATTTTCATTGCGCAATTCGCGGACTATGCTGTGAATACGGCTACCCCTTACCCCTACGCAGGCTCCTACCGGATCAATACGCTCGTCATATGACTCTACGGCAACTTTAGCTCTTTCGCCGGGTATTCTGACGATTTTCTTGATGGTGATCAGACCTTCGAAAATCTCTGCAACCTCCTGCTCAAAAAGTCTTGCAAGGAATTCAGTAGATGTGCGTGAAAGGATAATTACGGGTGTATTGCTGTTGTTGAATTTGACCTCTTTGATTATGGTCCTTACGGTATCACCCTTCCTGAAAAAATCACCGGGAATCTGTTCCTCTTTGGGAAGAATCAGGTCATTGCCTTCATCATCCCTGAGTATAACCTCTCTCTTCCATACCTGATAAACTTCTCCTACGAAAAGATCGCCGACCTTTGTGCTATACTTGTTATAAAGGTTAGCTTTCTCAATGTCCATAATGCGTCCTGAAAGACTCTGCCTGAGATTGAGAATACCTCTACGGCCGAAGTCGGAGAGTTTGATCTCTACTGAGCATTCCTCTCCCAGGTCATATTCGTCAATCTTGTTGGCATCTTCGAAAGAGATCTCTGTCATGGGGTCGGTAACCTCTTCCACTACTTCCCTGTTCCAGAAAATCTGGAGGTCACCCTTGTCAATGTTGATAATGATGTCAAAGTCACTATTTTCGCTATACATCTTCTTGAGCTGTGAGAGGAATACATCCTCGAGCACGCCCATCATGGTGGCCCTGTCTATGTTTTTCTGATCTTTGAATTCAGCAAATGTGCTGACTAGGTTCAAACCTTCCATTTTGATTGTTAAAAATTATTGTTTTTATCTATTATTTATAATTGTCAAATTTAATGACGGGTTTTGCCGATTTTATCTGGTTAAAAGTGTAATTTCCGACAACTTCCCTGGTCACTTTCTTTTTCTGTCCTTCAACTTTCTCGGAAACTTTCGTCACGAAGGTGATGCCCTCTTCCGAAACGGCAGTCAGCACGCCTTTAAAATGTCCACCGCTTTTGAGTACGAGCTCAATCTCGGAATTCAGTGCCTTGCGGTACTGGCGAAGCACCTTGAAAGGCGTTGAAAGGCCTGCAGAGCCCACTGTAAGCGAAAAATCCTCTTCTTCCCTGTCAAGTTTCGACTCTACAAAACGACTGATATCTGCGCAGTCATCAAGAGAGAGAAACCCTTTGTCTATTTCTATGACAACCTCTATGTCATTATCTCTGCTGATCTTGACATCCACTATAAACAGGTCACTCTTTTCTGCGAGATACTCCGCTAAAATCTCTTCTATTTTTGCTTTTTGTATCATCCCTTGGATATTTTTAAAAAATAAGGGGACTAGACGTCCCCTATCTCTTGCACTATATCGGCGACAAAGTTAGCAATTCTATGTTAAACGGCAAATTTTTGTTATCTTTCTGGCATATTTTATGAATGTTAACTGAGGATTATTGATGAAAATATCTGATATATGAATATTACTGCACAAAAGATAGCAGAACACCTCGGGGGAGAAGTAGTTGGAGATCCGCTGGTGAGAGTATCTGCACCTGCCAGAATAGAGCAGGGACGTCCGGGTACCATTTGCTTCTTTGCAAATCCCAAGTATGAACATTACATATATTCGACAAAAGCCTCAATCCTGTTGGTTAACAAATCTTTTGAGCCACGTCATGAGATTCCGGCAACTCTTATCAAGGTGGAGAACGCTTACGAGTCCGTAGCAGTACTTCTTGATTTCTTCAATTCACTCAAGAAGAGTCGTCCCAGGGGTAACCGACTTTTTGTTTGCCGTCCGTTTTCATCGAAAATAGGACGCGGCACTTTTGTAGGACGTGGCACTTTTGTCGGCAAAAAAGTGAAAATCGGAAAAAACTGTCACATTTATCCGCAGGTCTATATCGGTGATGGAGTGACCATTGGCGATAATGCATTGATTTATCCGGGCGTGCGCATTTACCATGATTGCGTAATCGGACATGATGTCATCATTCATGCAAATTCGGTAATTGGTGCCGATGGTTTCGGCTTTGCCCCACGCGAAGACGGCTCATACCGCAAGATTCCCCAAACCGGAAATGTCATCATAGAAGATGACGTGGAGATAGGTGCCGGAGTGGCAGTCGATAGGGCTACTATGGGCTCTACCATAATCAGGAGAGGAGTAAAGATTGACAATCTCTGTCAGATTGGACACAATGTGGAAGTGGGTGACAATACTGTCATGGCAGGTCTTAGCGGCATTGCCGGTTCGACAAAAGTGGGCAAAGGATGTATCTTTGCCGGCCAAAGTGGAATAGCAGGTCACCTCAAGATTGCCGACAAGACAACTTTAGCTGCGCAGAGCGGAATTATCGGAAATGTCAGAAAGGAGGGCGAGGCTCTGATGGGTTGTCCGGCCATAAGCTATATGGATTATATGAGGGCCTATGCCTTGTTCAAAGCAAGCGCAAAGAAATGAAGGAGCATCAGAAGACATTAAAAAAGAGATATATATTTGAAGGGAAGGGATTGCATACCGGTCTGAATTGCAGGATGACATTATGTCCTGCTGCAGCTGATCATGGTATCGTTTTCCAAAGAAAAGACCTCGGAGAGGAGGCCCTTATAGAGGCTTCATGGCGCAATATCGCGGGGACTGCCAGGAGTACGCTCCTATGTAAGGATGGCGTGGAAGTAATGACTATAGAACATCTTCTTGCGGCATTTTCCGGACTTGGAGTCGACAATGCCCTGGTTGAAATAGACACCATGGAGTTGCCAATTCTGGACGGCAGTGCAAGACCTTATGTAGAGGCAATTCTTTCGGATGGTCTTCATGTACAGAATACTCCAAGGCGATATATTGAGGTAAGCGAACCTTTTTTATTCGAAGACCCTAAAACAGGCTCTTCTCTGCAGGTGTTGCCGGCAGATAGCTTCAGCGTGGAAGTGGAGATTGACTTTGATTCCAAAGTGCTTGGAGTGCAAGAGGCACAGTTTACCGAAGGCGATGACTTTGCTTCCGCAATAGCTCCATGCCGTACATTCTGCTTTCTCCATGAACTGGAGTCCCTTCTCAACCGCAATCTCATCAAGGGCGGGGATATGGACAATGCCATAGTGATAGTGGAAGATGAGGTAGATGAGAATACTCTACGCCGTCTGAAGAGCATTTTCAGCATTGAAAATCTTGAAAGGGCACCGGAAGGATATCTCAATAATTTGACCCTTTATTTTGAGAACGAATGTGCCCGTCACAAACTTCTCGACCTTATAGGGGATTTTGCCCTTGCGGGACTTCCTCTCAAGGCCAGAATCATTGCCCGCAAGCCGGGCCATGCCATCAACACCTCAGCCCTTAAATCCATGTTTGAAAACAAAAATATAGTGTGTAGTGTGTAGTGTGTAGTGTGTAGTGTGTAGTGTGTAGTGTGTAGTATGTAGTATGTAGTATGTAGTATGTAGTATGTAGTGTGTAGTGATGCGGGCGTGTTGCGTGGTGGAGTACAGAGAATAGAGTATAGAGAAAATAAGAGAGCAAACAGAATAAACAGGACAATTGAATATATTTATGACAACTAAAATGAATTACAACGGTGCATATATCCATCCCGATGCCAAAATTGGTAGAAATGTAGAGATAGGACCATTCAGTTATATAGCCGGAAAGGTCGAGATCGGAGATGGTTGCCGTATAGGACCTAATGCCATTATTCTCGATTACGTTAAAATGGGTGAGAATTGTAAAGTTTTCCCCGGTGCCGTAGTCGGAGCCGAGCCCCAGGATCTCAAATTCAAGGGAGAGGAGAGCCATGTAATTATAGGAAATAATACTACCATCAGAGAGTGTGCGACCATCAATCGCGGCACAGCTGCCAGCGGCAGATATGCTACTATTATTGGTGACAATTGCCTGATAATGTCCTATGTACATATTGCACACGACTGTCGTATAGGCAACAACTGCATTTTATCGAGTTATGTGGGGATGGCGGGGGAGACCGATGTCGATGATTGGGCAATTATAGGCGGAGGCACGCTAATCCACCAGTTTTCCCATATCGGAGCTCATGTGATGATAGGTGGCGGTACAGGAGTATTGAAGGATGTACCTCCTTATATTCTCGCTGCACGTAATCCCATCGTTTTTGAGGGAATCAATATCGTAGGTCTGCGTCGTCGGGGTTTCACTCACGACGAGATTGACGAAATCCGTGAAATTTACAGGGTAATCTATGACTCCGGAATGAATGTCTCCGATGCTGTTTCCAGGGTAAAGTCGGCTTCCCCGGATACGGAAGTCAAAAAGGTTATATTGGATTTCATAACTAATTCCAAGAGAGGTATCGTGAAGAAAGGTGCAAGCACTTCTCTCGATGATTAAGTTTGAACAAGCCATATTGACTACCGCATACTTTCCTCCGGTGGAATATTTTTTTGCCATTGCCGGTAGCAGGAAGGTGTTGATAGAGCAGTGTGAAGTCTATCAAAAACAGTCATATCGCAATCGTTGCAATATCTGTTCTGCAGCAGGTAAGGAATCGCTCTCGATACCGATCCTCAAAGAGACTTACCAAAAGGTGCCAATACGTGAGGTTAGGATAGACTATGGAAGACCATGGCTACAGCAGCACAAGAGAGCCATTTTATCGGCTTACAACTCATCCCCCTTTTTCGAGTATTATATGGATGACCTCTTTCCGATTCTGAACCGAAAAGAGAGGTTTCTTTTCGATCTCAACCTGCTTTTATTGGAGAAATGTCTCGAATTGACCGGCATAAAGGTGGAGATAGGGTTTACATCAGAGTATCGGAACGAGTATCCTGAAGGGGATTTTCGCACCATAATACAACCAAAGTACCGTGGTGAAAATCTGCTTGTAAGATATAAAAAAGAGAAGACCTGGACTCAGGTCTTCTCCGACAGATTTGGTTTCATCGGGAATCTCTCTATTATCGATCTTCTGTCGAATGAGGGTCCCAACGCCATTTCCTATATCCTTTAGAATTTAAATCCGAATGTAAACACAAGTTTACCTCTGCTGTAGGTATATGTACCTTCAGGGGCCTCTATTCCACTATAGTCATTATAAAGAGTAAAGTTCTCGGAATTGTTGAGGCTTCTCCGGTATGCTACATCCAGAGTAGTCTTGCCATTCTTGAATTTAATTCCGAAACCTCCGGAAATATAATGCTGTGCATCAAAAAACTCAGGGTCAGGTGAACTGTAATAATTGTATCCTACCCTAAGCCCCAAGATTTTTATAGGCCACAATTCAGCTCCGACCCTAACTATATCACTCCTTTTGAAGTATCTTGTAATCTCGTTGTTCTCTTCAGAGAATACATCTTTGTTGCCGCTATTATCAGCCATCGCAATTCTTGAATAGTCCACACTCTCGTAGTCGGCACTTATAAGAGCCTTATTACCAAAAGTGAATGCGGCCCCTACGCTCCATCTCATGGGAGTTTTAATCTGATAGTTATATGATCCTACAGGGGAATCCACATCGTAGTAATTGCCATTTACGAAAGATGAGGTCATATTTCTCTGCCAGTTGTCTGTCATGTCATACCATGTGGGTGAGGTAAATGTGGCACCAATACGAAGACCTGGTATGGGAGTAACAATAGCTCCAACCTGGAAATTGACACCGGAGCCATTTGTCCGCTGCCAGTAAGTGGAAGTCATAGACTCAAATCCATCCTGAAAATCTCTTGGATTTGCGGCACTTTCGCCGTAAGTCTCATTCAGTTCATAGTTAAGACTCTGAAGATTGAGGTTTGCACCGCAATAGAAGAAATCCGAAACATTGGCTCCGAAGTTGAAAGAGAAGCTACTGTTACCGCCGCGTATTTTTCGGAAATAAGTCTGATCGAGATGACCTCCCACTTCAATGATGCTGCCATCGTAAATATTTTCGGTAGAACCTATGTAGTCGTAATCCGAATCGGGAGTATTGGCCAGCAGGTAGGTCTCCCATGCCAGAACTTCCGGCCAGGAGAGATTGTTGTTGTAGAAAGCATTGTATGAATTCGTACTCTCCAGCGCATCAACATGCACTCCGGAAAGGCCGGCAGCGATAGAACCCAAAAGTGACGACTCGTCAGTCCTGCCGCGGGCTGCCATTATGGAGTTGAAACTGTTGGTGCGGTTGAGGGTAATGCCGAAATTATAGTTGAGCAGTCCCGAGTAATTGTCGGTATCAAATGCCATGACAAACCCCAGATTGGACATTGCCATTCTTGTGAAGCTGTCACCTGAAAAGTTCCCCAAATAGTAGGCTTGGCCATTGCTTGATATAATGGAAGGTGACAGGGTGATTTGCGAGTATCTGTAAATGGCACTGGAGGCCGGGTTGATGACGATTGCCCCCAAATCACCTCCAAGAGCAGTAAAGGCATTGCCCATGGCTAGTGTACGTGCCGTACCCTCATAGTGTTGTTGGGAGAATATCAGAGCCTCTCCTGCGGTCTGGGCACTAAGTCCTGTTGTCAGCAGGATGGAAAACAATATAGTTGTAATCTTTTTCATCGTTTTTTCACATTTTGATTGTTGAATTATCTCCTTCCTCCGGTACCTCCGCCACCACTGCTTCCACCGCTACTTCCGCTACTACCACTATATCCGCCACCGCCACTATATCCTCCACCACCGCTACTATAGCTTCCGGACGAACTCCTGCTGCTACCGCTACTGTAGCTTCCGGACGAACTCCTACTGCTACCGCTGCTGTAACTGCCTGAAGAACTTCTGCTGCTTGAAGAACTCCTGCTGCTACCGGTACTGTAGCTCTCGGAGTTGCGTGAGGAACGTGTAGTGCCTGTACTTACACTACCGGAACTGCGTGTAGAGCTGCCGGAACTGCGTTGATAGATGGTGCCGCTTCTTGATCCGGTAGTGCTACGTGCACCTGTATATACTCCGCTTGAATTATAGTTGTCGGCACTTCTGCCTTCGCTCCTCCGGGTGTATGCGGAGCCACCGGATGCAGTTGTGCGCGGAGTATTGCGGTAACTCTGGCCGTCTGCGGCAGAGCGTTTACCGTAAGCAACATCTTGATAGTAATTGTTAGGATGTCCCGGTCCGGGATAGTATCCGTGATAATACCAGGGATTCCAATAGTTGTAATACCAGCCATATCCGCCGTATCCATAGTACCATGGATCGTACCAACCGTAGTACCATGGATCATACCAGCCGGTATACCAGGGGCTATACCACCCTGAGTACCACGAGTAGTAGGGATAACCGAAATAGGGATATCTATATGAACCCCACCAGGGATTGTACCAGGGGGAGGTCCAAACACCGTAATCAATATAGAAGGTGTAGGTAGGACTATCGAATTTTCTCAATCTTTCAGCATAAGATGTTTCCTCATCTACGAGGTAGTAGTTACCTTCTTCGTCCTCCAGAATATATGATTGCGGTTTCTTCACAGATTCGTGCATTTCTTTATTGGATGCAACCATCGCAGCCCTCGATTCACGTGTAGGCCTGTAGTATATGCCGTCATCAAACGATGCGGAAGTATAATAACTTGTGGTACCACAAGAGCTTATTAGCATCGTAACGGCTATAAGAAGCAGATAGAAAACTTTGTTTTTCATTTTTACCTCCTGTGTTAGATAATTTTGTACTTTTGCAGTCGCATTTCATTACAAATATATCAATTTTTATACCAAATACAACAAAAAATGGCAAAAGAAGTAACAAATAGGGAAGAGAATTACTCCCAATGGTACAACAATCTCGTATTAAAGGCGGATCTTGCTGAACAGTCGGCAGTTAGAGGATGTATGGTGATCAAACCTTACGGATATGCCATCTGGGAAAAAATGCAAAACCAGCTTGACAAAATGTTCAAAGAGACAGGTCACGTCAATGCTTATTTCCCTCTCTTCATACCAAAATCATTCCTCAGCAGAGAAGCGGAGCACGTGGAAGGGTTTGCAAAAGAGTGCGCCGTGGTGACTCACCACCGTCTGATGGCAGATCCCGATGGTTCCGGTCTTGTGGTTGATCCTTCAGCAAAACTAGAAGAGGAACTTGTGGTTCGCCCTACATCTGAAACAATCATTTGGAATACATATAAAAACTGGATCCAATCCTGGAGAGATCTTCCCATACTCTGCAATCAGTGGGCCAATGTGGTGCGCTGGGAGATGCGTACCCGCCTTTTTCTCCGTACAGCGGAATTTCTATGGCAGGAGGGGCACACTGCCCATGCTACTGAGCAGGAAGCGATCGATGAGACTCAGATGATCGTCGAATTATATGCGCAGTTTGCGCGTGAATATATGGCTATGCCCGTTGTAGTAGGTCGAAAAAGTGAATCGGAGCGCTTTGCAGGTGCTGTGGACACTCTCTGCATCGAGGCTCTCATGCAGGATGGCAAAGCTTTGCAGGCAGGCACATCGCACTTCCTGGGCCAGAATTTTGCCAAGGCCTTCGATGTGCAGTTTGCCAACAAGGAGGGTGGCCTTGACTATGTATGGGCTACCTCCTGGGGGGTCTCTACCCGCCTGATGGGATCCCTGATTATGACTCACAGCGACAATCATGGTTTGATCTTGCCACCGAAACTTGCACCCTATCATGTGGTAATGGTGCCTATTTTCAAGACGGAAGAGGAGCACACTCAACTTTTGGATAGAATGTATGAGCTCAAAAAGGAACTTGAGGATGCAGGATTATCGGTGAAGGTGGATGACAGGGACAATTTACGTCCCGGATTCAAGTTCGCCGAGTGGGAACTCAAAGGAGTACCTGCACGCATCGTGATAGGCCCCAGGGATCTGGCGGCCGGAGTTGTGGAGCTTGCCCGCCGTGATACCCTTACTAAAAAATCGGTTCCTCAGGAGGGACTTGTAGAGCGTCTGCTCGCTTTGATGGATGATATTCAGGAAAATATTTATGCAAAAGCACTCAAATTCCGTGAGGAAAATACGGTTAAGGTAGATACCTGGGATGAGTTCAAAGAGAAAATTGAAGAGGGTGGATTCCTGCTCTGCCATTGGGACGGTACTGCCGAGACAGAGGCTAAAATCAAGGAGGAGACCAAAGCCACCATCCGCTGCATTCCTTTGGACTCATTCGTCTGCAAGGAAGAGGGTAAATGCATCTATTCGGGCAAGCCTTCCTCTGAAAGGGTTATTTTTGCAAGAGCATATTAATTTTGGTACATTGTCACAATGAAACATCATATGAAACGATCAATCGCATTTCTTCTGTTTTTGTTTTTGGGAACTGCACTATTTGCGCAGGAAGTAGCTCCCGCAGATACTACTCTAGCAGTAGCAGATACGGTCGTGGCCCCCAAGCCCAAATATTGGACTAAAAGCCTTACCACACAGATCGGGTTCTCACAACTTTCACTCACCAACTGGGCAACAGGAGGCTACGGTTCCATTTCACTCAATACTTTCGCCGGTGCAAATGCCAATTACAAACGTGAAAAACTTATATGGGACAACCAGCTCCAGTTAGGCTATGGATTCATACAATCTTTTGAAGATGGTTATAAGAAGAGTGATGACCGCATAATATTAGATAGCAAAGTGGGTTACAAAGCAGTTGAGAACCTGTACATATCGGCACTGTTCAATCTGAGAACACAGTTTGCCAAAGGCCACGAAAAGGACAATCTGGTATCGGATTTTTTCACTCCGGCATATGTGTCTCTCGGCTTTGGTGTGGACTATAAGCCCTTCAACAATTTCTCCATCAACATATCGCCTCTTACTGGCAAGACCGTAATGGTAAAGAATCCGGAACTACGCACAAAATATGGCAATGCTGGAGATCAATTTTGCCGATTCGAACTTGGTGCCCAGATCAAGGTTGATGGAAAAATAGAGGTTGAAAACTTTAAAGTGCTTACTTCGCTCACACTCTTCTCGGATTATCTGAACAAACCCCAGAATGTTAAGGTCTTTTGGGATGTAAATGCGGATGCCAAAATCACCAAGTTTTTTTCCGTAACTCTAAGGACCAACCTCATCTATGATGACGCCATAAAGTTTCTCGATAAAAAAGACAAACAGGGTAACCTGATTCTTGATGAGAATGGAAAACCCATTAAAGTGCCCGGAGTACAGTTCAAGGAACTTTTCAGCATAGGATTATCTTATACTTTCGGCAATAAATAATAACAATGCATTGTGCAGGAGCTTTTTGACATAGAATTGCGTTCTCTTACTGCCGGCGTTGACAACCCATCGATCCTGGTTGGAGTCAGCGGAGGAATGGACTCTATGTGTATGGCCAACCTTTTTCTCAACACAACCGTTCCCTGCACGTTTAGGATTGCACATGTCAATTTCTCCCTCAGAGGGGCTGAAAGCGATCAGGATGAAGAAATGGTGCGTGATTGGTGTAAACAACACGGTATCCCTTTCTACTCAACAAGGGTTAATGCTAACGAGTTTGCACAGGAGCAATCTATTTCCACTCAGATGGCGGCACGTGACCTGCGATACGGCTGGTTTTTCTCCCTGCTGGAGGAGCACTCGATGGACTTCCTCGCCATTTCACACAACCTTAACGATAGTGTAGAGACTCTGATGATCAATCTTCTCAGAGGCACGGGCATTCGCGGACTCTCAGGTATCCGGCGCTCTAACGGACCCATAATCCGTCCGTTGCTTTCGGTTACCAGAAATGAAATTAGCGACTATGTGGTTTCTCATAATATTCCTTTTAGGGAGGATTCCACCAACAAGGAATCGCACTACCATCGCAACCGCATCCGCAATGAGGTCTTTCCCCATTTTGAGATAATCAACCCCTCCTTCCTGCAGACAATCAATACCTCGATGGCTCGCTTCTCCGAGATATCGGATGTCTTGGAGGAGCTATACAACTCCAGAAAAGGTACTCTCTATCGTATGGAAGATGGAGTGTTGCATATTGACATCAAGGCGCTTAAGACTGAAAAAAGTATCAACTGGTGGCTCTTCACGATATTGGAGAGCTATGGGTTCAATGATGCCCAGATAACTCAGATAGCAGATTCACTCAAGGGCCAGAGCGGTAAGACATTTTTCTCCCCTACGCACCTCCTTATTCGGGATAGGAAGTATCTCAAGGTCTATTCAGGAGATCAGAATTATGATGACCTCAAGGTCTCGATAAAGGTCTTTTCCAAACCGGCCGGATTCAATCCCAAAAATGCCCCTGAAGGCACCCTGTATGTAGATGGCAGACGACTCAAATTTCCTCTGAAATGCCGTAGATGGAAGCCTGCGGACCGTTTCAGACCTTTCGGTATGAAAGGCTTTAAAAAGCTAAGCGACTTTTTTATTGATCTCAAGCTCGATGTAGAGGAGAAGAAGCATCAGATCGTTGTCACTACGCTCGACAAAAAAGGGGTGGAGCAGATTGTCTGCATTGTGGGCAAAAGAATTGATGACCGCTGGAAAATCACAGCGGCCACCAAACAAATTGTTTCGATCACGAAGGTGTGATCTATTGTTTTTTCCCTTATCTGATATCGTATACTATAGGAAGACGGGCATAGTTAACAGCTCCGGCTGTCTCTTTCAGACGTGAATAACTCCTCTTTATATATGCAAATGGATCTGCCAGCGTGTTGATATCCGCACCTGTCTTTGAAACAGATTCCATAATTTTTTCCAGGGTAGTTTTAACCTGAGGATACTCTACAAGACGATATTTTGAGAGACCGGCCATTTCAGCCGCATATGCGATGGCATCAACCAGCCCACCCTCCATATCTGCAAGCCCGATCTCCAGCGCGTCACTACCGGCCCATACTCTGCCCTGAGCAATCATTTCGACCTGTTCGAAACTCATGTTCCTGCCTGTCGCTACGATAGTGGCAAAGTCGGTGTATATTTTCTCTACTGACTTCCGTACATACTCTCTTTCAGCATTGTCGAGGGCACGCATACCGCTCATTGCATCACTATGTTTGTTGGTGGTGATCGCTACCGAACGGAGGTGTAGATGTTTTTCCATCGTCTTGCTGAGGTTGGGCACAAGTGCGAATACTCCGATGGAGCCGGTAAGGGTAGATTTATTGGTAAATATCTTGTCAGCTTTGGCTGAAATCCAATATCCGCCGGATGCTGCATAGTCACCGTAACTTGCAATCACCGGTTTTACCTCTTTAAGCAGAGATATTTCACGATGAATCATTTCTGAGGCCGATACGAAACCTCCCGGAGAGTTTACTCTGAGTACCACGGCTTTGATGGTGGAGTCTTTTCTTATCTTGTCAAGGGTTTGGGATAATTTAATGCCGGAGACTGCCTTGTCACTTCCCTCCATCACAATTTCTCCGTCAGCATAAACAACTGCAATTTTCTCCTTAGCACGGAGTTCGGGTTTCACACGCGCTGCGGCATATTTGTTTATGGGTGTAAATTTGAGATCCTTGGATTCGGTGACCCCGAAGAGAGAGCAAAGGTAGTCTGCCACCTGGTCACTATACCACAATTCATCAACAAGACCCCTTTCAAGTGCACTGGAGGCATTCTGGAACTCAAGATTGTCAATCCAGAAGTTGAATTGTTCGGAACTGAAATCCCTGGATTCTGCGATCTCATCACACCAGCCCTTCCAGATGGAGTTGAGCATTGTCTTGTTTTGTTCCAGATTTTCGGCACTGATGTTATTCTGGACGAATTGCTCAGCCGCGGCTTTATACTTTCCGTGTTTTATAAGTTGCAATTCAACTCCTATACGGTCGAGAAGGTCTTTGAAAAATATCATGTTTGAACTCAATCCAAGGATGAAAACATCACCGT
>JAGONS010000011.1 GCA_017992915.1 Bacteroidales bacterium
TATTCGTGGACAATTTTTAACTTTAAGTCTTCCGAAAATCTTCGATAGTGACGTACTTGTTTTCCTGTTTTCAACATAATAATTACTGTTTGAAAACGGTCAACGTATATCAGGGAATGACAAAGTTCACACACTACACACTACACACTACACACTACACACTACACACTACTCCACTATCTCTATCTCGTCGAGAATGCGCTGAGCTCCGGCGAGCTTATCGATAATAAAGAGCGCATATCTTATATCTATGGAGATATTGCGGCATACATCAGGGTCAAAGTCTATGTCACTCATCGTGCCTTCCCATACTCTGTCGAAATTGATACCGATCAAATTACCGTCGGCATCAATGACCGGGCTGCCTGAATTGCCGCCTGAAGTGTGGTTGGTCGCTATAAAGCAGACGGGCATGGTGCCGTTTGCGCCCCATTTACCATAATCTTTGCGCGCATAGATATCTCGGAGTTCCTGAGGTATGTTGTAATCGAAAATATCGGGATTGTCCTTCTCCATAATACCCTCGATGGTGGAAACGGGTTTGAAGAAGATGCCGTCCGCAGGAGAATAGCCCTTAATATGACCGTAAGAGACCCTGAGAGTGGAGTTTGCATCCGGGAAAAAGGGCTTTTCGGGAGAAAACTCCATTTGACCCTTCATATAAGTGCGGTAAAGCAGAGTAATCTGCCTGTTAATCTCGGTATAGGGCCGGTTGATCTCATCGAGATAGTGCTGCCTGAATTCATTTGAAAACACAAAGGCAGGATCCGCCAATAGCACATCCTGGAAATTTTCGGAAGAAAGAGCCTTCTCCAAAAGAGTACGTGTCCCCTCTTCGGTGGTAAGGGCGGAAGTGGCAAAAATATGTTCCACCCAGGCATCGGTAGTGCCGAAAATGTTCATTTGCGCCGCAAAATAAGTAGGACGCAGATGCTGCGGCACATTCTTGTCATACTCTGCCAGAAGAAGGTGGAAACTCTCCTTGTCTATGGGAATGAAATAATCCTTGAAATAGGCTTCTATCATCTGGTCGAGATAATCCTTGCCACGGTTGCGGCTGAAAGCTGTACCGATATTTTCCGCGAAGCGGATAATCTCATTTGCACGAATGCTCTCATTATAATAATCGGTAGCAAATGAATAGTCCTCCAGTTCCTCATAGAGTTTATCGAGTTGTGGAATCAGATCTCTATACTCCGGCTTATCAGCCGCCCACTGCTGGAAGGCTTGCTCATAACTCTTCTTTTTCTCATAAGTTTTGAGTTTTATGATGCCGTTCATCTCACCTAGCCATTTTTTCCAGGCATTGGAAACGCCGGAATTCTTGGAGGAATACTGTATTCTCACTTTCTGGCTCTGCGACATATATTTATCCTGTACGTTGAGACGTTGTGTGCGGAGATTGCGTTTGTGAGGGTTTGAGATATCGGAAATGTATCGCACTGCTTCAGAATGGATATATTCCTGTGTCCTGCCGGGATAGCCGTAGACAAAGGTAAAATCACCCTCTTTGCGCTCTTTGATGGAGAGTTTGAAATATTTTTTGGGCTTGTAGGGCACATTCTCCTCGGAGTATGCCGCCGGATTGTTGTCCTTATCGGCATAAATCCTGAAAAGAGAGAAATCCCCGGTATGGCGAGGCCACATCCAATTATCCGTATCACCGCCAAACTTACCTATTGATGAGGGCGGTGCGCCCACAAGACGAACATCGGTAAAGGTCTGATAGACCCATATGAAATATTGGTTGCCATAGTACAGAGGTCTTACGGATGCGCTATATCCGGCACCCTCCCTGGAAGCAGCCTCAATCAGAGGGGCACTATTAGCCTCTATTAGAGAATCGCGCCGGCTCTCGGTCATAGAAGGATCATAGCCTTTGAGTACTGTTTCGGTGACATCGTCCATTCTGACAAGAAATCTTACGAAGATGTTCTTGTTGGGCAGTTCCTCTTCTATGGTCATAGCCCAGAATCCATCCTTCAGGTAATCATGCTCTACGGAACTGTGTTCCTGTATCCAATCGTAACCGCAATGGTGGTTGGTTATCAGAAGTCCGTTGTCTGAGATCAATTCAGCCGAGCATCCTCCGTTGAAATGGACCGAAGCATCCTTAAGGGAAGCCTGATTGATACTGTAAATATCTTCAGCAGTAAGTCTGAGACCCTTGGCCTGCATATCTCCGATTCTTTTTGCAATCTCGGAAGGGAGCCACATCCCGTTGTCCGCAAATGCAGGGCCGACAAAGATCAAAGCGAGAACAAGTAATAATACTCTTTTCATCATTCTTAAATTATAATTGGTGCAAAATACAAATATACAAAAAATCGGGACGACACATAGCCGTCCCGATTTATATGTATTTCATAAGACTTTATTCAGCAAGAAATGCGTTGTATTTCTCGTAAGCAGCCATATACTCGGGTGATTTGTCACGGAAACGGAAGTAGATGAACTTAAGGAATTCAGCTGCATTCCTCTGAATTTCCACATTGTCCGAAAGTGAAAACGCTTTCTCGAAAGGAGGTATTGCATTTTCAAGTGCCTGATTAAACTCTTCTACCAAAGCGTCATATTTAACCTGGTCAAACTCTGAGTCAGCCTTTTCGGCTATATCCATAGCCTGTTCGTAGTACAGAACACCTACACTCAAAACGCCATATACATAGTCAGGCTGAATTTCAGTTGATTTATTATAAAGTTCAATCGCCTTTTCGATATTACCCAACTCTTTGTAAACATTGCCTTCAGCATAGTAGAGGGAACCGTTATTGGGTTCATTCTCCTGTGCAGTATGGATAATGTCGAAGAGCTTTTGAGGATCCTCTTTTGTGGCAGTATAGAGGTTGATCAGACCTACAAGGATTCCCTGGTTGTGAGGGAATTGCTCAAATCCTGCCTCAAGTGTCTGTTTCTGGCTAAGTGTGTCTGCATTGAGTCTGTAAACCTCTGCAAGGTTGGAGAATACGTTACCCTCAGAAAAATAACCATAATCGAGACACTTTTTGTAGTATTTCTCTGCTTTTGCGTTATCACCGCTCATGCTCGAAAGAAGGGCTGTGTTGTAGAGCACCATTGTATCAACCTTTTGCATCACCTGATTGTTGTAATTGCCGAGACACTCTTCGAAAAGAGCCGTAGCCTTTTCATAATCGCCCAGGTTGTAGTATGAAGCAGCGTCCTCGTAGTTGTAGTTGTGGATCTGCTCAAAAAGAGCTTGGATATCTTTTAGTTTGGAACCTTTGGGATCGACTTCTACTGCCTTGAAAAGAGCATCCTGAGCTTTGCCAAGAAGATTTTCACCTATGGGCTTGGTAACAATCAAGAACACCAACTGACCGAAATCATTGTAGTAAAGGTCCTTGTCGCTGTAAGTGTCAACGGTGAAAGTGCCCTGAGGAAGGGTTTTCTGTGCGGAAGATAGTACCTGTTGGTCTTTAAGGATGGTTTTGAGCAGCATCTGATCAAAGCCGGGCTCGATACCCTTGCCGGGAACTTCGTACGCTGAGATGTAGGCTTTGGCAAGAGTAATCCATGTAGCAGGCCTTGTCGCCTTTTTGGGATTAAGGCTTGCTTCCACTGCCTTGTCAATAGCTTTCTGAGCATCTGCTACCGCTTTTGATTGCGCACTTGCAAAGGCAACAGAGAGGACAAGTGCCATTGCTAATAAAACTTTCTTCATAGTCTTTAAAATTAAAATGATATTTATTCTTGTTAATTATTAATTGCTGTTGGTATTTGGCTGTCAGCCGTTGGTTTTTACTTTTATGGTTTATTATCAATTCAATTGCTAATTTAATGTCGAGCTACTTATTCTTCATTCTCCTTATTTCATTACCCCGTACCTCGCAACCCGCAACCCGTACCCCGTATCTCGTACCCCGTACCCCGCATCACACTACACTATTTTCCTCCACTTCATCTTCTTCTCTTCGTTCGACGGAGCAGACGGCGGCAATGCTGTCTCCATCCCTCAGACTGATGACCTTGACGCCCTGCGTGGCCCTGCCGGCAACCCTGATGTCGGAAACCGATACCCTGATTGTAATGCCGGACTTGTTGATGATCATCAGATCGTCCTCATCCGTCACTGACTTTATCGCTATCAAAGAACCTGTCTTTTCGGTAATGTTGATGGTCTTGACACCCTTGCCTCCACGGTTGGTCTTACGATATTCTTCCAAAAGTGAACGCTTGCCGTAACCATGCTCGCTGACCACAAGAATGTGCTCCTGGGACTCAGCCTCATTACTACCATTAACACAAATCACACCAACCACCTCGTCGTCATCGTCTATCCTGATTCCGCGCACTCCTGCAGCTGTACGGCCCATAGCGCGTACGGTTGACTCGTGAAAACGACAGCAGCGACCCTTACGACCCGCCAGGAGTATATCTTTTTCCCCATCCGTCAGCAGAGCCTCAATAAGCGAATCATCCTCACGGACATTGATGGCGATGATGCCGTTTGCTCTGGGACGGGAATAGGCCTCGAGAGAGGTCTTTTTAATGGTACCCTTGCGTGTGGCAAGAACCACATAGTGATTATTGATATAGTCGGAATCATCAAGATTTTCCACATTCATATAGGCCTGTACGGCATCTTCCGGTTCGATATTGATAACATTCTGGATGGCGCGGCCCTTGGAAGCCTTGGAGCCTTCGGGCACATCGTACACCTTTAACCAGTAACATTTTCCGTTCTTGGTGAAGAACATCATCGTACTGTGCATATTGGCTACATAGATATGCTCTATGAAGTCCTCCTCGCGCGTGGTGCTGCCTTTTGCGCCCACTCCGCCACGATTCTGCAGACGGTACTCGGTGAGAGGAGTCCTCTTGATGTATCCCATATGGGAAATCGTGATCACCACATCCTCATTGGGGTAGAAATCCTCAGGATTGAAATCTTCGGCTGAGAGTTCGATTTCCGTACGGCGGCTGTCGCCATATTTTTCTTTGAGAGAAACAAGCTCCTGCTTGATGATATCCATTTGAAGCGAAACATCGGCGAGGATAGCCTCAAGGCGGTTGATAAGTGCCTGGAGTTCATCGTACTCCGCCTGGAGCTTGCTCCTTTCGAGCCCTGTGAGCTGACGCAGTCTCATCTCCACGATGGCCTCTGCCTGCTCGGGAGAGAACTCAAATTGCTCCACGAGGCCTTCTCTTGCCTCCTGCACACTACCGGAGGCCTTGATTAGAGCAATAATCTCATCGATGATGTCCAGCGCCTTGAGCAATCCCTCAAGGATATGAGCCCTCTTCAGAGCTTTGTCAAGCTCGAATCGGGTCCTGCGGATAACCACTTCGTGGCGATGGCGCACATAGCACTTTATAATATTTTTAAGGTTGAGCAACCGGGGACGACCGTCCACGAGCGCAATGTTGTTGACTGAGAAACTGGACTGAAGCGGCGTGTACCTGAAGAGGTTGTTGAGCACCACGTTAGCCACGGAGCCCATCTTGAGCTTTATGACTATGCGCATACCGCTACGGTCGCTCTCATCATTGATATAGGCAATCCCTTCAAGTTTCTTGTTCTCTACCAGTTCGGCGATTTTCTCGATAAGCTCACGTTTGTTGACCATATAGGGAATCTCGCTGACCACTATGGTTTCGCGTCCGCTCTCCGAAATCTCAATGTCGGTCTTAGAGCGGATCACTATACGGCCACGACCTGTCTCAAATGCATCCCTGATGCCTTTGGTACCCTGGATGATACCTCCCGTCGGGAAATCAGGACCCTTGATGTGCTGCATCAGCTCATCGAGCGTGATGTCGTTGTTGTCAATATAGGCACAGATGGCATCGCAACACTCGGTAAGATTGTGCGGGGCCATATTGGTGGCCATACCCACTGCAATACCGTTTGCTCCGTTGAGCAGCAATAACGGGGCCTTGGCAGGGAGCACTACAGGCTCCTGAAGTGACTCATCAAAATTAGGTTTGAAATCAACCGTATCCTTATCGATATCTTCTATAATCTCTTCAGCAAGTTTTTGAAGCTTCGCCTCCGTATAACGCATCGCCGCTACCGGGTCGCCGTCAACGGAGCCGAAGTTACCCTGGCCTTGAACAAGCATATAGCGCATATTCCAGGACTGGGCAAGTCTTGCCATGGCGTCATAGACGCTGGAATCACCGTGGGGATGATATTTACCAAGCACCTCACCCACTATACGGGCAGATTTCTTTACTGGCTGGTTGCTAGTCAGGCCGAGACCGTACATTCCGTACAGAACTCTCCTGTGTACAGGCTTCAGACCATCTCTCACATCCGGAAGCGCACGCGACACAATCACCGACATCGAATAATCGATGTAGGCACTCTTCATCTCAGTTTCAATATTGATAGGAATAATCCTACCTACATTCTCTTCTAATTCTTCCATTCCTTTTCTTTCTACTTTATGTAAAAATTAACTCGTAAAAGTACAAAGAAAAAGTGATTCGGCCAAAATTTTTCACTATCTTGGCACTTTGAAATCAAGCACCTCAGGATTATGACAAACACTCTTTCCAGAGAACTTTCCGCATTGCTGGAAACTGCACGCGAAGAAGCGATGAGACTGGGCAGTACCGCTATTGATGCCGACCATCTGTTTCTGGCAATACTCAGGGATAGCAGGAAACTTGTTGAATCCATTTCAAACCGCATTGGAAGTGACATTTCAGTAGTCAAACCGGCCCTGGAAGAGACAATTTCCCAACCGGAGCCAATCCCCTTTGAGAATATCGGTTCAGTGACCATTTCACAGGAAGTCAATGACATTTTTGGAGAGGCATTTGCCGGAGGTCGCGCTGCCAATGCACAACCCGGCGTAGCAGAGATATTGGAATCCGCAATCACCCTTCGTAAAGGAAGATTCATTCCCATAATGGAAAAACTTGGCATTCTGCCAAATAATGTGCTTGCTGCAATGGGACAGATCGCCCGTGAATCGGGCCGTGGAAGAAAAAAACCGACATATGTGCTTATCAGATATTGTCGCGATCTGACATCCGCTACCGGAAATGAAAACCGCGATCCTCTCATCGGACGTGAATCCGAGATGTTGCGCGTCAAACAGATACTCAGCCGCCGCAAAAAGAACAATCCCCTGCTGGTAGGTGAATCCGGAATAGGAAAATCCGCCATAGTGGAGGGACTCGCCTCAACCCTTGAGGACAAAAGGATACTCTCTCTGGACATCCCGGCACTGATTGCCGCCAACCCCCACCCCTCCTCACTTGCAGAAAGCATCAGACAAATCGTCGCGGCGCTGGAAGCCTCTTCCAATGCCATACTATTTATTGACGACATCCACTCCCTGGTCGGGGCAGGCGGAATGCGCGGTTCTTCCGACATAATCACCCTGCTCAAACCGGCTCTGGCAGGCGGTACCATACGCTGTATCGGAGCCACTACTACTGATGGCTACCGCAATTGCATCGAAAATGACAAAGCGCTGGACAGGGTATTCCAGAAGTTAGTGGTCAGACCCGCCACTGAAGGCCAAACCCTGGAGATACTCAAGGGCATCAAAGAGAAATACGAACGTTTCCACAACGTAATCTATACACCCGGGGCACTTAAGCAGTGCATTACTCTCTCCCAAAGATATATCTGTGAAAGGCATCTGCCGGATAAGGCCATAGACCTGATGGACGAAGCGGGATCAAGGGCACATTCCTTCGGAACCGCTCAAACATCGGACAACGCTACCGATCCCGGTACTCGTCAACTTCTGGAACAAATCCGAAATGACAAACGTCAGGCTGCGCTCACCGGCGACTTTCCTGCCGCTGCTTCTCTCCGCCTTCGAGAAAAAGAACTCATCCAAGAGTTATCTGCTGAAGAGAATGCCGGAGATTCGGCTCCTGTAACCATCACCGGCGATGACATTGCCAAAGCGGTATCCCTTATGACGGGCATACCCGCACACAAGATAGCAAGCGACGAAAGCAAAAAACTTCTCGCAATGGAGCAGGCTCTAACCAGCCGCGTCATCGGACAAGACGAAGCCGTCAAAACCGTGACAAATGCCATAAAACGCGGTCGCGCCGGCCTTAAGGACTCCCGCAAGCCCATAGGAACATTTATCTTTCTCGGGCCTACCGGAGTAGGTAAAACTCTTCTGGCCAAGAAAATTGCCGAATATATGTTCGACTCCGAAGACGCCCTCATCAGGATAGACATGAGCGAGTACATCGAAAAACACTCCATAAGTCGCCTTATAGGCTCCCCTCCGGGCTATGTGGGTTACGACCAGGGTGGCCAGCTCACAGAGAAAGTGCGACTCAAACCCTACAGCGTGGTGCTATTGGATGAGGTTGAAAAGGCCCACCCTGACATATACAACATCCTCCTACAGGTATTTGATGAAGGGCGGCTTACCGATAGCAGTGGCCGTACGGTAGACTTCCGCAACACCATCCTGATCCTCACCTCCAATATCGGAAGCCGTAAACTTCGGGACTTCGGAGGCGATGTGGGATTTTCCACCGGTGCTACCGACCGGGAATTTCGACGCAAATCCATTATAGACAAAGCTCTGGAGCGACAATTCTCTCCTGAATTGCTCAATCGTCTGGATGACAGAATCTACTTCAACTCCCTCTCAAGGGAGGACATTTTCCGCATAATTGAGATTGAACTTGAGGACCTCGCCGACCGAGTCGGTCACCTGGGATACGAACTTGAAGTAGAGCAAAGCGCCCGTACATTCGTAGCCGCTGAGGGATTCGACCCCGAACTTGGCGCAAGACCTTTAAAGAGGGCTATTCAAAGGCATATCGAAGACCCCCTGTCCGAACTTATTATAAGCGACGGATCGGGCAGTGGAGTGTTGAAAGTTACTTTTGACGAACAATCCGGCGGGATTGCAGTCACACATATTGCTTGAGATATTTAGCGCTGCCCAGATTGGATATCAGCGCATATTTTTCCTTCGGGAAAGTCTCTCCGCGGAATCTTTTGTCTGCGGAGACTTTTTTTTCCGAAATCCTACTGAAAGTAGTGCGATCTACATAAAAGCGCATCGGAGGCTTCTCTCCCGCTTTTTTGAAACCCAGACGGAGATAGGCATCTCCGGGAGACCATTCGTAATCCGCGTATGACATTACTTCGTCGGGACTGACATCACTCACAAATGCTTCAAGGAGCCGTCCCATACCCCCGCTGATACGACAATCCGGCAAAGAGGCATATCTCACCCATTCATAACTCTCAAGGGTGCGTTCCTCTCCTTCGACAAGACGCTTCATAGGCCTGCCTGCGGAAAATGTGGCCACTGCCACCGGCTTTTCCTCATAAAAAAGCCCGTAACGATACTTGCATCTTGAGGTTCCGTAACTGTGATATTTTTCAAGAAAATCGGCTGCTTGTTGCGCTTTCAACGCTTTTACTTCACATTTCCTCGCAAAAATGGATCTAAATTGGCCCAGATGAGCAAGAATTCGCTTACGAATCACCTCTCCTCCGCTACGCCATCGGTCTTCATAAAGATAAATGCATTTATCTCCACCATCTGCACTCTTCGTAGCCTCATTCACCGCATCGACAGTCGGACCGGTCTCGATGTTTGCAGCCATATCATTCGCCTGACCGGCGGCAACGTCGATCGGAACAAGGCGAATAGTCACATCCCTGTCGGGAAAAGAAAAGAGAGTTCCGCAGCGCTCATAACGCACTGAGAAACTCTCCAGAAATTCTGAAAACTCTGCAATCACTTGAAGATGTTTTTAAGAACCTCTTCGGTTATCTTTCTGGTGGCTGTAGTGGTAGCGGTTTTAGCTGCTCTTCCAAGTGCACTGTCACCGCTCTTTTTGGATTTTGAGCCTTTGGTGGAACTACTCTTCTTGTTAAAGACCTGCTTTCCGGCCTGAGTAGCCATGCTGCGCAAAAAACTTGTGGCTGCCGCACCTATCATGGTACCGAAAATAGTTCTCGAAATACCTCCCTTTTTACCGGAGGATTTCTTCTTCTCTTTCTCCTTTGCCGCCTCTTCTTTCTCCTTCTCGGCCTGTATCATAGCCTCTTCAGCGGCCTTGGCAGCCTTTTCATAATGATCCATCAGCACTTCATAAGCACTCTCACGATCAAAATATTTATCATAGGCCTTGATTTCAGCCGGCACGGCATTGTTTATATCGAGACGCTGCCCCTCTGTAATGGGACCGATGGAACTTAAAGGGAATAGGATTCTGGCTCTTTCAACTACCGAAGGGGCTCCTTTCTCGTCCAGAAATGAGACAAGCGCCTCACCGGTAGCAAGCTCTGTTATGGCATCTTCCGTTTTAAATTCCGGATTGGGACGGAAGGTCTGTGCAGCAGCGCGTACCACCTTCTGATCCTTGGGGGTATAGGCCCTAAGAGCGTGCTGGATACGGTTGCCCAACTGTCCGAGTACAATTTCGGGAATATCCGAGGGTGATTGAGTGACGAAGTAAATACCCACTCCCTTTGAACGGATAAGGCGTATTACCTGTTCAATCTTGCTCACAAGTGCCTTGGAAGTATCTTGAAATAGCATATGGGCCTCATCAAAGAAGAATATCAGCTTGGGTAGAGGCCGGTCTCCAACTTCGGGAAGTTGTATATATAGCTCCGTAAGCAACCAAAACAGAAATGTGGAGTAGAGTTTAGGATTATGCATCAGTTTATCGGCGGCGAGGACATTCATCACTCCGCGACCATTCTCGGTGGCAATCAGATCATCCACATCAAATGCGGGTTCTCCGAAAAATTTATCTCCGCCCTGGCTCTCGATTGCAAGAACGGCCCTCTGGATGGCTCCGATGCTGGCTGCAGAGATATTGCCATACTCGGTGGTGAACTGTGAGGCATTTTTGCCCACAAAATCCAGCATCAGACGCAAGTCTTTGAGATCTATCAGCAACAGTTCCTTGTCATCCGCTATACGGAAAACAATGTTGAGCACTCCGGCCTGAGTCTCGTTGAGCTCCATCAGGCGCGATAGAAGTTGGGGCCCCATTGCCGAAACTGTGGTGCGCATACAATAGCCCTGCTCTCCGAAGACATCGAAAAAACGTGTGGGAGAACCTTCAAAAGGGGGATTCTCGATACCGAACTCAGCGCAGCGCTTCTCAATGAAACCGTTCATTTTACCCGCCTGGCTGATACCCGAGAGGTCTCCTTTCATGTCCGCCATGAAACAGGGTACTCCCGCCTGAGAAAATGTCTCCGCCAGTACCTGCAGGGAAACTGTTTTTCCCGTACCTGTGGCACCGGCTATCAGTCCGTGCCTGTTTGCCATCTTACCCTGAAGATATATAGGGCCGTTGGCCGAGTGGGCTACATACAATTTATCGTCTTTATACATAATGGTTTTGTTTTTTCGGTTAATTTTCAAAGGTAATTATTTTTTTTGAGTTCCGGGTCCCAAGTTAGGAGTTAGATTTTTTTACCTCGATGTTTGGTCGTTTTATTTTTTTTATTTAACTTTAGCCCCAAGATACTCAGATAGATAAACGGGAAACATTATCTATGAGAGCATTACAACTTAATACAGCCTTATGTCTCTTCGGACAATCGTCCGCACACTCACCCTATCTTGCTGATATAGAAATATTTACCCCCACGCAGAGAGGTAGCGTTTCCACCCACTGGTAATTTTAATTTTTTGTTGACCCCGGTTCGGGCCAACGGCAAACAGAAAACTATACTTTTAAACTACACCAATTATGAAACAAGAAGTCAACAACCATTTGGCAGCGGACCAATACGTTGCGCCGGATTTCGAGATTATCGACATCGAACTAACCCAAAACATCCTAACTGCAAGTCTTCCCGGCGTTGGAGACGGAGGAGATGCCTGGTAGCTATTGGCTGTTGGCCATTGGCCGTTAACTTTTAACAATTAGCAATTAAAAAATAAAACACATAACTATGAAGTTAAAACTATTTATTATTACACTGCTTGCCATAATGGTGGCGAGCTGTACGCTTGAACCTATTCCCAAGCCCGAGCAGGAAGAGGGCAAGATCGTGACCATAAGCGCAACGGTCGCACCTGAAACCCGCGTAGCATACGATGATGCAAACCGTACACTCACTTGGGAGGAAGGTGACCAGCTTCTGCTTGTCGGATATGACAACAGCAATACTTATGTAGGAAACTCTACCTTTAACTACCAAACTGGCAATACATTTACGGGAAATGCTGTAAATGGCGCCGACAGCTACACAGCATACTATAAGGTCGAAGGTATCAATCTTAATGAGACTACGGGCAAAGTGACAATCCCCTATACTTTCTATGATGGACAGACACAGAGCGGAAGTGGTTCGACTGCACATCTCAAGAGCAAGCTGTTTCTGGGCGATGATACAGCCAAACCTCTCACACAGTCTTTTACCCTAAGCGGAAAGAACAGCATCCTCAAATTGGTTCTCAGTGGAATACCGCAAGAGGTCGGAAATTTACAACAACTTATTTATAAGGTAGAGACTGGACCGGGAATGTCAAAATCTCTATCACTTAATGTGACCGGTGTCACCTTCTCTGATGCTCTCGACACTTTTACCGCTTACCTCTCTTTTGACCCGATCGTGACCAAGATAGCTGCAAACGGAGAGGTGAGAATAACTCTATTCGGAGAGCAACCATATCATTGGATTGCTACAATTACAGGCGGCAAGAACTACACCGCCGGAAATCGGTATACAGGTACAGTAAGCAACGGTTGGACGGAGATGCCGCTAAACCCGCTCAGTTATATTACCGAATACAATATTAATCCTGCCGGTGACGACTTTGTGATGGATCTGACTGCTTGTAATGTGAGCGGTTACTTCTCCTATGACCAAGCCGTGGCGCAATTCACCACTAAAACCATTGACGGTGTAACCTACCACCTGCCCAGCTATAAAGAGTGGAGTGGTATTGTGCCGGTAAATGGTTATGTTCGTTTTATTGATGATAATCCTCGAAATAATGTAGGCGAGAACGTGACCGTGGCGGGCACAAGCTTTTCCGGCTGGAGCGATTTCAGGTACGTCTCCGCTGATAAAGTCACTTACGCCTTGCGTTTCAAGGGTTCCGGTATAGTATCGGCATGGCGGTATCAATACGTGAGTGATGGAATGAACACTCACATGAAAATTACCTCTCGTAACGTGTACGGGCAAACGGTAATCATTGATGAGATCGCGCAAGAGTCGTATTGGAGCAGCAACACGAATAACGATTACGTGCGTTACTTTCCAGCCAGTGGCTGTACGGGACACCCAAGCTCGCAATCCTACGGCTACTTCTGGTCGTCGTCGCCCGTCGGCAGCAATACCGCGTACATCATGTACTTCCACAGCAGCACCGCGTTAATATCCGGCAGCCACATTCGCACCTCCGGGGCTAGCGTGCGATTGTTCGCCCCAGGAACATAATCAGGCCTTATTGCCTTAATATCACAGCATAAACCTTGGGTTGGGACTACACAAAAAGTCCCAACCCTTTTTTATCTTTTATACTACCATAAAGCATCAATTAAGTATTGTCAGCGCGATGATTGATATTGGAGGTGTGTAGTCTCCTAAAGGCTGTCATAGTGTTAGTCATTTATTGAATTTTCCGATTGAAAAACCTATAACAAAATAACATCGTAGCTTCAAATGGTAAAACAGCAGGTCTATTCGGTAAGATTCGCTATCTATTTCAATGGGATATTGCCTGCCGACAAAAGCAAAACCGAAACCCAACTCCATCAAAAAGTTATGACGTTAGCAGATAAAGCCTCTTCAATTGTTTTACTATGAGCAACAATTTCAATTTTACCTTGATATTTTGTTGTTTTATTTTTTTTATTTAACTTTAATTTTTGAGACTCAGATAAATCAACGGGGAACATTATCTATGAATGCGCCACAACTTAATAGAGCATTATATTTTTTTGGGCAATCGTCCGCACACTCACCCCATCTTGCTGATATAGAAATATTTACCCCCCCCCCCACGCAGAGAGGTAGCGTTTCCACCCACCGGTAATTTTAATTTTTTGTTGACCCCGGTTGGGGCCAACGGCAAACAGAAAACTATACTTGTAAACTATACCAATTATGAAACAGGAAATCAACAACTATTTGGCAGCGGAACAATACACCGCTCCGAATATCGAGATTATCGAAATTGAACTGACTCAAATCATCCTTACTGCAAGTCTTCCGGACGTTGGAGACGGAGGAGATGCATGGTAGCTATTAGCTATTAGCTATTGGCTGTTGGCCATTGGCCGTTAGCTTTTAACAATTAGCAATTAAAAAACAAAACACATAACTATGAAGTTAAAACTATTTATTATTACACTGCTTGCCCTAATAGTGGTGAGCTGTACGCTCGAGCCTATTCCCAAGCCCGAGCAGGAAGAGGACAAGATCGTGACCATAATCGTGAATATGCCAGCGGAAACCCGCGTGGCTTACGAAGATTCCAACACTCCTGGCCTTGGTGGTACACTCGCATGGCAGACAGGCGACACGCTTCTTCTTGCCGGATATGACGGCACAACATATAAAGGAAGCAATAAATTTCACTGGAACGGAGGCGATAGTTTTGATGGAATAGCGGTACCGGGCGCAACATCCTACAAAGCTTATTATCCCGGGGATATCATTACGCTGGATGCGGGCGTAAACGTGAACCCTCTTGACGCCGGTTTCTGGCAACAGACACAGAACGGAAATGGTACAACGGCACATCTCAGCAAAAAGCTGCTATTGTACGACGAAGAGGCCAACCCTCTCAGTGAGACGTTTTCATTGGTCATGAAAAACAGCATCATCCGATTTGATCTCACCAACGTGCCGCAAGAAGTAGGAGAGCTCGGAGAAGTGGTTTGGACGGTAGAGACGGCAACGGGATTTTTTAAATCAATGATACTGAACGTAACCGGCGTAACTTTCTCGGCAACTAACAGTAGTCTTACGGCTTTCCTCGCTTTCGACCCGACCGTCATGAAGATTGCTGCAAACGGAAAGGTATCAGTAACGCTTTGCGGCAGCAAATGGTATCAGTGGAGCACCACTGTTGCAGCTGGAAAGACCTATACCGCAGGAAATCGTTACAAAGCAACAGTAAGCAGCGGTTGGACGGAGTTAGATTTGCTAATCAACCCGCTAAGCTACTTTGCTGAGCATAACATGGCAGACACCACTGGCACGTTCGAGACGGGCCACGACGCCTCAGGGCTGTATCTCTTTAATTGGGATGATGCCATGAGGTACAACACCAGACCGGCCACGCTTGGCGGCAAGGATTACTACCTGCCCACTATTCAAGAGTGGCGAGCCATTATCCCGGGAAACTACACCTATGTGAATTTCTCCGGTAGCGGTACTCGTACACTCAGTGACGCGGCTGTAACCGTTGGCGGTGAAAGTTATACAATGAGCGGTACTTTTGATAATACCGGCAACGTGGTTTATGCCACGTTAACCTACACGCACCAATTCTACCCGACGTTATACGCGATAGCTCGTTACAGGACGGAGAATATGGGTGCCGGTAACGCGAATGCCCGAATGGTGATCGATATGAAGTTAACCGCCACACCATACACGATAGGTGAGGCAGAGAGTGCCGATTGGAATAGCGTTGGCGTGGTTTCGCGCGTGGTCCCGGCGGCGGGGTGGTGTGGTTCCAATGGCACGCTCTACCACCATGGCACGAACGGCTACTACTGGTCGTCCATGGGATACAGCGACAACCACGCGTGGTATATGAGCTTCTCCAGCGGCAGCGCGAGCAGCGGCATCAGCAACAGCCACAAGACCTACGGGTTCTCCGTTCGTCTGGTGTCTCGGGAATGATGTGATCTATCCCCCCCGGCCGCCTTTAAGCGACATGGGAGCATGCCTTCAGCTGATTAATCAGGCCTATTGCCTGAATATCACAGCATAACATTGGGTTGGGACCACAAAAGTCCCAACCCTTTTTTATCTTTTATACTACCATATAGCACCAATTAGGTATTGTCGGCGCGATAATCGATATTGGAGGTGTGTAGTCTCCTAAAGGCTGTCATAGTGTTAGTCATTTGTTGAATTTTCCGATTTAAAAACCTATAACAACATCAGATCTTAATTTCAAATGGTAAAACAACAAGTCTATTCGGTAAGATTCGCTATCTATTTCAATGGGATATTGCCTGCCAACAAAAGCAAAACCGGAACCCAACCCCATCAAAAAGTTTATGAAGCAGATAAAGCCTCTTCAATTGTTTTACTATGAGCAACAATTTCAATATGATGTCTCCAAGGATTTCGTAAAAAGTTTTGCAGAAATTGGCCACCAACTTGGTGGCTAAATGTGGATTCCTGAGTCTGAAATAAATAAACCTGTTTACAATACTTCAAGTTGGAGACCGAAAAACCTTTCATATTTGGAAAGGTAAATTTTAAATCTTGTACAAATAACTAATTTTTGAGTTCCGGGTCCCAAGTTAGGAGTTTGATTTTGGAGTTAGGAGTTAGGAGCCGGGTGAGTCAGGAGTTGGGAACCTGAAATGATTTGATTTTTTCACCTTGATATATTGTCGTTTTATTTTTTTTTATTTACTTTTGTCTTTTGAAACTCAGATAAATCAACGAGGAATAATTTCTATGAGTGCACCACAGCTTAATATAGCATTATGTCTCTTCGGACAACCGTCCGAAGGATCACTCTATCTCGCTGATATAGAGACACTTATCACCCCCCCCCACACACGCAGAGAGGTAGCGTTTCCGCCCACCGTTAATTTTAATTTTCTGTTGACCCCTGTTGGGGCCAACGGAGAGACTATTTTGTCAGTAGCAACCGAATCGTTCAACTGTAAGGATCGGCTTTGCTACGGGGAGGCTCTCTACTTTTCATATCACAACACCGATCAAAAAACAAACAATCATTTCAAACTACTCCTACTATGAAACAAGAATTTAAAATCTGTTTGGCGGCGGACCAATACGTTGCGCCGGATTTCGAGATTATCGACATCGAACTGACCCAAAACATCCTGACAGCTAGTCTTCCCGACGTTGGAGACGGAGGAGATGCCTGGTAGCTATTAGCCGTTGACCATTAGCTGTTGGCCATTGGCCGTTAGCTCTTAGCAATTAACAATTAAAAAACAAAACACATAGCTATGAAGTTAAAACTATTTAGTATTACATTGCTTGCCATAATGGTGGCGGGCTGTACGCTTGAGCCTATTCCCGAACCTGAGAAGGAAATGGGAAAGATGGTTACCATAACTGCTACTATCTCACCTGAGACTCGTGTGGCATACGATGACGTAAACCGCAAACTTGCATGGGAGACCGGCGACACGCTTTTGCTCGCCGGATATGACGGTACAACCTATAAGGGAAGCGAAAAATATCACTGGACCTCAGGCAATAGTTTTCAGGGGATAGAGGTACCGGGCGCCACTACCTACAAGGCCTACTATCCCGGAGAGAAAGTTACACTGGATGCAAACGGTAACGTGCAACTTGCAGGTACCTTCTGGCAACAGACACAGAGCGGAAATGGTACAACGGCACATCTCAGCAAAAAGCTGCTATTGTACGACGAAGAGGCAAACCCCATTGATCAAACCTTTAATTTGGTATTGAAGAGCAGCATCCTCAAATTGGTTCTCAGTGGTATACCGCAAGAGGTAGGGAGTCTACAACAACTGATTTATACGGTAGAGACTGCACCGGGAGTGTTTAAATCGATGACGCTTGACGTGACCGGTGTGACCTTCTCCGCTGCTCTCGACAACATCACCGCTTTCCTCGCTTTTAATCCGGCCGTCGTGACGAATATCGCTGCAAACGGAAAGGTTAGAATAACTCTGCTTGGAGAGCAACCTTATAAGTGGAGTGCCACAAGTGGCGGCAAGAACTACACCGCCGGAAATCGCTACACAGGTACAGTAACCGGCGGTTGGACAGAAATAATCAACCCGCTAAGTTATGTTGCTTATTATAATGTAAATCCTGCCGGAAACGGCTTTGTAACCGACTTAACGGATTGCAATGTGAGTGGTTACTTCAATTGGAGAGATGCGGTTACTAGTTTTAACACAAATAACAGTATTCCCGGTTACCACCTGCCGAGCATATTAGAGTGGCAAAGCGTAGTACCGAAGGACATCCTTTGGGTTCGTTTCAAAAGTACTTATAATCATAATGATAAGAATGAGAACGTTATAGTTCAGGGGATTAATATTAATATGGCTAGTGATTTTCGCACTACACCAAACAAAGTTTCTTATGCTCTTCGTTATAAAGGCACCGATATGATCTCTGCTTGGAAGTATGAGTACGTTACCAATAATGTTAATAAGAACCATACCCATATGAAGATCACTTCTCGCAATGTAGCACCATCCGTAACAATTGATGATATCATCGCCAACAACGGTGCTTTTTGGAATACCGGCACTACGAACGATGTTGTTCGTTATTTCCCCGCAAGTGGTTACATGAATGGAACCACGGTAGGTAACCGACCAACTCACGGTTATTTCTGGTCGTCCACGCCGTTCTCGAATCAGAATCCCCCTAACAGAGGGGAAAGCATGAAATTCAACCCACAATACGCGTACTCGACGAACATCACTTATATAACTACTAAACATACGGTTCGTCTTTTCACAAACCCCTAACATTCCCTAAACAGGTTTGACAAAGGTTAAGCGCATAATTTTAAACATAAGAGAAGGGCCGGCGATTGTGCCGGCCTTTTTTGATATATGAGCAATTCCTTTAGTCGATGATTGATATTGGAGGAGTGTAGTCTCCTAAAGGCTGTCATAGTGTAAGTCATTTATTGAATTTTCCGATTGAAAAACCTATAACAAAATAACATCGTAGCTTCAAATGGTAAAACAGCAGGTCTATTCGGTAAGATTCGCTATCTATTTCAATGGGATATTGCCTGCCCACAAAAGCGCAACCGGAACCCAGCTCCATCAAAAAGTTATGACGTTAGCAGATAAAGCCTCTTCAATTGTTTTACTATGAGCAACAATTTCAATTTTACCTTGATATTTTGTCGTTTTATTTTTTTTATTTAACTTTACCTCTCGAGACTCAGATAGATCAACGGGGAACATTATCTATGAGAGCATTACAACTTAATACAGCCTTATGTCTCTTCGGACAATCGTCCGAAGGCTCGCCCTATATCGCTGATATAGAGATATTTACCACCCCCCCCCACGCAGAGAGGTAGCGTTTCCGCCCACCGTTAATTTTAATTTTCTGTTGACCCCTGTTGGGTCCAACGGAGTGAATATTTTGTCGGTAGCAACCGAATCGTTCAACTGTAAGGATCGGCTTTGCTGCGAGGAGGCTCTATACTTTTCATATCACAACACCGATCAAAAAACAGACAATCATTTCAAACTACTCCTACTATGAAACAAGAATTTAACATCTATTGGGCAGCGAACCAATACGTTGCGCCGGATTTCGAAATTATCGAAATCGAACTGACCCAAAACATCCTGACAGCAAGTCTTCCCGACGTTGGAGACGGAGGAGATGCATGGTAGCTATTAGCTATTAGCTATTAGCCGTTGGCCATTGGCCGTTAACTCTTAACAATGAGCAATTAAAATTAATACACATGGCTATGAAATTAAAACTATTTATTATTACACTGCTTGCCATAATGGTGGCGGGCTGTACGCTCGACGAGCCTATTCCCGAACCTAAGAAGGAAATGGGAAAGATGGTTACCATAACTGCTACTATCTCACCGGAGACCCGCGTGGCATACAATGACGACACGCGCAAACTTGCATGGGAGACCGGCGACACGCTTCTGCTGGCCGGATATGACGGCACAACATATAAAGGAAGCAATAAATTTCACTGGACCACAGGCGATAGTTTTGATGGCATAGAAGTACCGGGCGCCACAACTTACAAGGCCTACTATCCCGGAGAGAAAGTTACACTGGATGATAATGGCAATGTGCAACTTGCCGATACCTTCTGGCAGCAGACACAGACCGGAAATGGTACAACGGCACATCTCAGCAAAAAGCTGCTATTGAACGACGAAGAGGCAAACCCCATCAATCAAGCCTTTAATTTGGTATTGAAGAGCAGTATCCTCAAATTGGTTCTCAGTGGTATACCGCAAGAGGTAGGAACTCTACAACAACTGATTTATACGGTAGAGACTGCACCTGGGGTACTAAAATCTCTACCGCTTAATGTGACCGGTGTGACTTTCTCCGCTGCTCTCGACAATATTACCGCTTTCCTCGCTTTTGACCCGGCCGTCGTGACAAATATCCCTGCAAACGGAAAGGTGAACATAACACTATTCGGAGAACAGACATATGAGTGGAGTGCCACAAGTATCACCGGCAAGAATTATACCGCCGGAAATCGATATACAGGTACGGTAACCGGTGTTTGGACAGAAAAAGAGTTAATCAACCCGCTCAGATATGTTGCCGAGTATAACGTGAATCCTGCCGGTACCGGCTTTGTAACGAACCTGACTGCTTGCAATGTGAGCGGCTACTTTACTTGGAGTGATGCTGTTGCTCGATTCCACACCAGGAATGACATTCCCGGCTACCATTTGCCAAGCAATAAAGAGTTGTCTGGTATCGTTCCACAATATGTGGACTTTTTTCAATATCCTATTATATTCACTAGCCAAAATTCTCGTAATAATGTTACTGAGAATGTCACAGTTAATAGTGAGAACATCACTATGACCAGCGATATTTACAATACCGGAAACTATGTTTCTTACCTTCTTCGGTACAAGGGAACCGATATGGTCTCAGCCTGGAGATATGAACTTAAAAATTACGACACTAACGACTGCCATATAAAGATTACTTCTCGCAATGTAGCACCTTCCGTAACAATTGATGATATCATTGCCAACAACGGTGCTTTTTGGAATACCGGCACTGCGAATGATGTTGTTCGTTATTTGCCCGCTAGTGGAAATAATGGCAATAATGCAGGCCGTGGTGGACATTTCTGGTCGTCCACGGAGGCCGAGACAGATAAAGTGTGGATTATAATTTTTGGCAAAAGCGCCATTTATACGACCTACTTCGTGAATATTACCGGTAGATTTACGGTTCGTCTCTTTGAGAACCCCTAACCTTCCCTAAATAAAATACGAGAAGGGCCGGCGATTGTGCCGGCCTTTTTTGATGTATGAGCAATCCCTTTAGTCGATGATTGATATTGGAGGTGTGTAGTCTCCTAAAGGCTGTCATAGTGTAAGTCATTTATTGAATTTTCCGATTTGGAAATCTATAACAACATAAGATCGTAATTTCAAATGGTAAAACAGCAGGTCTATTCGGTAAGATTCGCTATCTATTTCAATGGGATATTGCCTGCCGACAAAAGCGAAACCGGAACCTAACTCCATCAAAAAGTTTATGACGTTAGCAGATAAAGCCTCTTCAATTGTTTTACTATGAGCAACAATTTCAATATGATGTCTCCAAGGATTTCGTAAAAAGTTGTGCAGAAATTGGCCACCAACTTGGTGGCTAAATGTGGATTCCTGAGTCTAAAATAAATAAACCTGTTTACAATACTTCAAATTGGAGACCGAAAAACCTTTCATATTTGGAAAGGTAAATTTTAAATCTTGTACAAATAACTAATTTTTTAGTTACGGGTCCCAAGTTAGGAGTTAGATTTTTTTTACTTTGGTATTTTGTTGTTTGATTTTTTTATTTAACTTTACCGCCCGAAACTCTAATAGATCAACGGGGAACATTATCTATGAGTGCACCTGAGCTTAATACAGCATTATGTCTCTTCGGACAAGCGTCCGAAGGCTCACTCTATATCGCTGATATAGAGATATTTGCGCCCCCGACGCGAATAATATCGCTTTTCTGTTCATCGTTCATGTTCTGTCGGCCTCTCTTTGGAGCCGACAGAGAACATTTTTGTCCGTAGCAACCGAATCGTTTTGCTGAAACAATCGGCTTTGCTGCGAAGTGACTCTGAAAGCTCTTCCTACGAAAACAATAAAAAAACAGACAATCATTATAAACTATACAAATTATGAAAAAAGAAGTTAACATCGATTTGGCGACGAGAGTGTATATCGCGCCCGATATCGAAGTCATTGAAATTGAACTTACCCAAAATATCCTCACGGCAAGTCTGCCCGACGTTGGAGACGGAGGAGATGCCTGGTAGTTCTTAACAATTAACAATTAGCAATTAAAAAACAAAACACATAGCTATGAAGTTTAAACTATTTAGTATTACATTGCTTGCCATAATAGTGGCAGGCTGTACGCTTGAGCCTATTCCCGAGCCCGAGCAGGAAGAGGGAAAGATCGTGACCATAAGCGCTTCGATCCCTGCTGATACACGCGTATCATACAATGACGGTACACGCAAACTCGCATGGGAGTCCGGTGACAAACTACTGCTGGCCGGATATGACGGCGCAACCTATAAGGGAAGCGAAATCTTTAATTGGAACGGAGGTAACACTTTTCAGGGACAAGAGGTAACAGGTGCAACATCCTATAAAGCTTATTATCCCGGAGATATCATTACGCTGGATGCGGACGGAAACGTGCAACTTACCGCTAACTTCTGGCGACAGACACAAAGCGGAGACAATACGACGGCACATATCAGCAAAAAGCTGCTATTGTTCGACGAAACGGCCAACCCTTTCAGTGAGACATTTTCATTGGTCATGAAAAACAGCATCATCAGATTTAATCTCAGCGGCATACCGCAAGAAGTAGGGGCACTTAGCCAACTGATTTATACGGTTGAGACCGCAGCGGGAGTGTTCAAATCGCTTACGCTTAACGTGACCGGTGTAACTTTCTCTCCCACAGTAAGCAGTATTACCGCTTTCCTTGCTTTTGATCCTGATGTTATGGATATTGTTGCAAACGGAAAGGTAAAAATAATGTTGGTAGGAGAGAAATCGTATTTTTGGCAGAGTGATGCCATTGCAGACGGAAAGAATTATAATGCAGGAAATCGCTACAAAGGCACCGTAACCGGCGTTTGGACAAAGAAGCAGATAATCAACCCGCTCAGCTACTTTGCCGAGCACAACATGGCAAACCTCACCGGCACGTTCGAGGCAGGTCACGACGCCACAGGGCAGTACCTCTTTTACTGGAATGATGCCATGACAGCGTACAACACCACCCCGGCCACGCTTGGCGGCAAGAATTACTACCTGCCCACTATTCAAGAGTGGCGAGCCATTATCCCTGAATCGAGCACTTATATAAATTTCAACGGTTGGCAGCCTCGTACACTCAGTAACGCGGCTGTAACTGTTGGCCGTGAAAGTTATACCATGAGCGGTACTTTTGATAATACCGGTAACGTGGTTTACGCTACATTAACCTATACGCACCAATCCGACCCGACGTTATACGCGATAGCTCGTTACCGGAAGGAGGACAAGGGTACCGCGGATGCCCGAATGGTGGTTGATATGCAGTTAACCGCCACATCATACACGATAGGTGAGGCAAAGAATGCCAATTGGAATAGCGTCGGCGTGGTTTCGCGCGTGTTCCCGTCGGCAGGGCATCGTACTACCTATGCATTCATGCAACAAGGCGAGTATGGCTACTACTGGTCGTCCTCGTTGGACAGCAGCTTCCCGTGGTACATGCTCCACGACAACAACGCCGCGTACAGCGACAACACCATCACCACCAACAGCATGCGTAGCATTCGTCTGGTGTCCCGAGAATAGTTGAATTGGTTACCCCGGCTTTAAGCGGCATGGGGTTATGCCTTCGGCTGATTAATCAGGCCTATTGCCTGAATATCACAGCATAACATTGGGTTGGGACCACAAAAGTCCCAACCCTTTTTATCTTTTATACTACCATATAGCACCAATTAGGTATTGTCGACGCGATAATCGATATTGGAGGTGTGTAGTCTCCTAAAGACTGTCATAGTGTTGGTCATTTATTGAATTTTCCGATTTAAAAACCTACCTTTACAAGGATAATCGAAAAAAAAGAGACAATGAAATACTCCAACTTCAAAGAGCTCCGGCTTTCCCTTCTGGGATTCGGTCTGATGAGACTACCTGTGACACCTGATGGTGAGATTGATAGTGAGGTCACATTCCGTATGGTCGACTATGCAATTGAGCATGGAATCAACTATTTTGATACCGCGTATCCCTATCACGGAGGTCTCTCGGAGGTTGTTGCCGGTGAGGCATTGCGCCGTCACCCGCGCGAAAGCTGGTATATTGCCGACAAGTATCCCGGGCACCAGATAGCATCCGAATACAACCCGGAAGTAATATTCGAGGACCAGTTGCTTAAGTGCGGTGTGGAATGGTTTGATTTCTACCTTATGCATAATATACATGAGACCTGTATAGATGTCTATCTTGAGCCGAAGTGGGGTATTCTGGAATATTTCCTGAAACAGAAGGAGATGGGTCGCATCCGTCATCTCGGCTTTTCGGCGCATGCGGAGCTTGAAACACTCAAGCGTTTTCTCGACTCTCCCTATGGAGAGCATATGGAGTTTTGTCAGATACAGCTCAATTTCCTGGACTGGTCACTCCAGAGAGCGCGGGAAAAGGTAGAACTGCTCAATTCGAGAGATATTCCCATTTGGGTGATGGAACCATTACGCGGCGGTAAGCTCCTATCCATTGCCACACCTGAGGAGGCCTTCAGGTGGGTAGCCGGCATCCCCGGGGTAACTATGATCCTCAGCGGCATGTCAAACGAGCAACAGATGGTAGAGAATATTGAGATATTCAACCGTATGGCACCGCTCGGTCAAGAAGAGTGCGACCGTCTCTATGCTCTTGCCGAGCAAATGAAAGGGTCGGTGCCCTGCACAGCCTGCAACTATTGTACTCCGGCCTGCCCTATGGGACTGGATATCCCCACTCTGATCCAGGCACGCAACGATTTCGCCGTCGAGACCACCTTCACTCCTCTAATGCGCATCGAATCGCTTCCTAAAGAAGGTCACCCTTCAAACTGCATAGGATGCGGTGCATGCAGTCAAATGTGCCCTCAAGGCATTGACATTCCTGAAGTAATCAGCGAACTCAACTCACAGCTTGCCAAAGCCCCTTCCTGGAAAGAAATTTGTCGCCAAAGAGAAATAGCTGCCCGCAAAATGAGGGAAAAGATGAGTTAAATATGTAAGTATTTTAAGGATTTTATTCCAACGTTATATTGCATTTATTTGCTATATTTGAAGATTGAATGAAAAAATAATAGATAATGAAAGTTAAAAAATTACTATTGGGCGATGAAGCGGTGGCGCTGGGAGCTATAAATGCCGGAATTACCGGCGTTTATGCCTATCCGGGGACACCCTCCACCGAGATTACGGAGTATATTCAGGGCAGTGAGACGGCACGTGAGGCCGGTATTCATTGTACATGGTGTACCAATGAAAAGACCGCGATGGAGACGGCTCTGGGTGTTTCTTATGTGGGACAGCGTGCGATTGTATGTATGAAACACGTAGGTTTGAATGTGGCAGCCGATGCCTTTGTCAATTCCGCAATTACCGGAGTAAACGGAGGCGTGATAGTGGTCGTTGCGGATGACCCCTCGATGCACTCCTCGCAAAATGAACAGGACAGCCGCTTTTATGGCAAATTTGCCTTTATTCCGATACTGGAGCCCTCAGACCAGCAGGAGGCCTACGATATGATGGAGTATGGTTTCCGCCTGTCGGAGGAGAACAATATCCCCGTGATGATGAGGCTTACTACCAGAATGGCCCACTCGAGGGCAGTGGTAGAGGTGGCTGCGAAACCTATTCCCCGCAGGGAGAAACTCACATTTCCGAAAGACCCCTCCTCCTGGATACTGCTTCCGGCCAACGCACGCCGCAAATATCCGCAGGTGATATCAAGTTATGAAGAACTCGAACGCATCAGCGCATCGAAAGAGGGATGGAATCGCTATTTCGACGCTCCCGACAAGAGCCTCGGCGTGATTGCCTGCGGCATCGCATATAATTATCTCAGGGAGAATGTCGGAATGAACTATAAACATCCGATTCTAAAGATATCGCAATATCCTGCTCCGTCGGATCTGATACGTAAAATGGCCTCCGAATGTGACTCGATCCTCGTTATGGAGGAGGGACAGCCGCTACTCGAAGAGATGATCAAGGGCATCCTCCCCACCCCCGTAAAAGTTCTCGGACGTCTGAGCGGTGCTTTGCCGAGAATGGGAGAGCTTAATCCGAACTCAGTCAGAGAAGCTCTCGGACTACCCGCGCATGAAACTAACCGGCCGAGCAGCGTGGTGGTGCCAAGACCTCCCGCTCTTTGCCGGGGTTGCGGACACAGAGATGTTTATACTGCGCTAAATGAAGTGCTTGCAGACTATCCCGGTCACAAAGTCTTCAGTGATATCGGCTGCTATACTCTCGGTGCATTGCCCCCCTTCAGAACCATCAGTTCCTGTATCGATATGGGATCCTCCATAACCGTTGCGAGAGGAGCGGCAGACGCCGGTTTATGGCCAAGCATAGCGGTCATAGGCGACTCCACTTTTACCCACTCAGGCATCACAAGTCTGCTTGATGCGGCCAATGTCAATGCCAATATCGTGGTGGTAATCTCAGATAACCTCACAACCGGCATGACCGGAGGACAGGATTCTGCGGGTACAGGTAAGCTGGAGGCTATATGCGCTGCCGTAGGAGTTGATCCCGCTCACATCCGTACTGTGATACCTCTGCCGAAGAATATGCCCGAGATTACGCGCATTATCCGCGAAGAGATAGAATACAAAGGTCTGTCGGTAATCATTCCCCGAAGGGAATGTATTCAGACCGCCAAACGTCACGCAAAAAAGAGAAAACAATGAAAAAAGATATAATACTCGCCGGTGTGGGAGGACAAGGAATTCTCTCCATCGCTGCCGTCATCGG